>JBFWIP010000011.1:0-9709 GCA_050255935.1 Desulfobulbus sp. | reverse complement strand
AGCCGACGGCAGGCTTGCGGAAGCGATGTCTCGGCAAGAGCACGAAAATGATTGTCGGTCATCAAACGGCCCAAACAATATTCGACAGCTCGCTGTGACATTTCTCCCCCTTTTTTCCTTTTGATCAGTCATGTTCATCGGGCAACGGCGGAATGCAACAATCTCTCCTTTTCCTTTAGGCAATATTGATGCCTAAAAAAAATATCTGTTATTTCAATGCAGTAAAGAAAACGGAGAAAAATTGACTGTCCAATACGGGACACTTTGACCAACAGAGGACAATATGCCCCGTTCACAATAATTGGTGGGCAACATGCAGGGAAAGCCGGCCAATGCTGATCCCAAGCAAAGGTCGGGAGTGTCAAGTCGTGAATATCAAGCATATTCACGACTTGAATCAACAGTAGCCACGGGGAAAGACAAGCGGAATTGGATAATTATTTTCTTCAGCGACCTAAAAACTATGCCTCTGACACCGCCTGAACTGATGAGAAATCCGGGCAGAAGGGGTTGAAACGCATGGCTTGTTCCATCGAAATCATCTTCACTGTTTCAAGCGAAAAGACAGAGAGTTACCATAACGCTCCCAACCTCTTTTCAATAAAAAATTTTGCGGGTGGTCTTCAGCAGGCGGGCGGCGGCGGATTTGTTGTTTCCGCTTTGCTGCAGGGCCCATTCCTTAAGATGATCGAGTACCCTTTCCAGGGAGAACTCCTCGGTGGCAAATTCAAAACGCAGGGAAACGGTGGAACTTGAGGCCGGTGATGGCGATGAATCTGGAGATTGCAATCTCAGGTGGTGCGGTTGAATCAATTCTCCATTGGTGATGATCGTCGCATACTCCAGACAATTACGGAGTTCGCGAACGTTACCGGGCCAGTTGTAGGCCAGGAGAAAATCCAGGGCTGCGCGGGAGAGGCCGGGCAGTGATTTTCCCTGGTGAAGGCGAAAACTGGCCAGAAAATGCTCGGCCAACGCCGGAATATCCTCTTTACGCTCACGCAATGGCGGAATATGCAAGGGGAACACATTGAGCCGATAGTACAGATCGGCACGAAATTGTCCTGCATGGGACATTTTTTTAAGATCACGGTGGGTAGCGACAATAACCCGGAAATCCGCTTTCCGGGGGATATCGGAACCGAGTTGCTCATAGGTCTTTTCTTCCAGCATCCGCAGGAGTTTGGCCTGCAGGGTCAACGGCATGTCTCCGATTTCATCGAGAAAGAGGGTCCCTCCCCGCGCCCGTGCACATTTGCCTTCGCGCGTACTTTCCGCTCCGGTAAAGGCGCCTTTGACGTGGCCGAACAGTTCACTTTCAAGAAGACACTCCGGGATTGCCGCACAGTTGACCGGGACAAAGGAGGCCGGTGAACAGCCGGAGGCGGTGTGGATTGCCCGGGCCAGGACCTCCTTGCCGGCCCCGCTTTCTCCCACAATGCTGACCGTGGTCCCGGGAAAGGTCGCCACCCGGCGCGCCGCATTGAGCACTCTCCCCATTGCCGGAGAAACCGATTTGATGTTTTCGAAACTGAATCGATGGTTCAGCAGCCCTTCCATCTGGTCGTAGCGCTGGCGCAGACGGGCTCCCTCCAGGCTGCGTGAAACGGTTAACAGCAACTCCTCGGGGATGAGCGGTTTCAACAGATAGTCATCGGCGCCCTTCTTCATCGCAAAGACCGCCGACTCCACGCTGCCATGGGCGGTAATCACCACAAAGGGCAGTTGGGGATGACGCTGCTGCACTGCCGTGAGCAGGGCTACCCCGTCCATTTCCGGCATCACCAGATCCGAGAGAATCAAATCGATATCCCCCTGTTCCAAGGCCTCTAGGGCGGAAGTGCCGTTATCGGTACAGACCGTCTCATACCCGGCATCAACCAGGTAACTTTTGATCAAAAAACAAAAACTCGTCTTGTCGTCGACAATCAGTATCTTGGCAGAAATCATAATTCATTTTTCCCAGTTGCCGCAGGCCGAACAACCGCCCGGCGAAAATTTCGGGCCAGATCCTTCAACTCCGTTGAACTCAGATGCATCGCCCCTTTATGGAGCTGCATCGCCAACGTAGCGGCAGACTTATCTTCAAGGTACGCACAAAGCCCCTTGAGGCTATGGGAGGCTTCGAAAATTCGACGGCGGTCTTCAACCTGCACGGCCCATTCAAGCCGGGGCAATTCCGATTCAATATCGTTCCAAAGCAGTTGCGCATAGGTCACTATTCGCTCCGGGTCATGGCCCATGTCTGCGATCACTTTCGGGTCGAGGCCCTGGTGAATCGGTTCGATCACCGGGGCGGCAATCTTTTCTAATCCACTGTCAGCGGGAGGGGAGGGGCGGCAATGCTTGCTGAGAATCAGGCGAAGCTGCCGGGGATCGAGCGGTTTGCACAAAAAAGCCCGGATACCGGCTTCCACGGCCCGCCGGCGAGTGCGTTCATCGGTATCGGCGGTATAGGCAATAATCGGAACCGGCTCCCGAAAAGACAGCGACTCGAACTCCCGCAGCCGGGAGGCAAGCTCCAGACCATCCATGCCCGGCATCCACAAATCAACAATAATACAATCAAAATGTCGGTTTTCCACCATGTGCAGGGCATCGGCGGCCTTCTCCACCGAACTGACGCGATGCCCCCACTCCGAAAGCGTCTCCTCAAGCAGGAGGCGATTGTAACGGTTATCCTCGACCACCAATACCGCCAGGGGCCTCCGGGATGTGTCCGCAATCTGTTCATATTGTGGCGGTGCGCAGGGGATAAAGGGAAGCACCACCGTAAAGCAACTCCCCTTCCCCAACCGGCTTTGCACCTCAATGTGTCCGCCCATCAAGTCGACCAACCGCCGGACAATGGCCAGCCCAAGTCCGGTTCCCCCATATTTCCGGGCAATCCCCGGCTCTATCTGCTGAAAAGGCTGAAAAAGCAACTCCTGTTTGGAGAGGTCGATCCCTATCCCGGTATCCACGACCGCAAAGGTAAGTTGACACTGCTCCAAACTCCCCTCAGACGCCCCCCCCTTGACCCTCAGGCGTACCGAACCGGTTTCGGTGAATTTCAGGGCATTGCTGAGCAAGTTGGAAAGCACCTGTCGAAGCCGGGTCGGATCCCCGACCACCCAGGCCGGCAGGTTGGGCTCCATCTCCACGCTCAATTCGAGCCCCGTCTTTTTCGCCACGACCGGATTGAACTGCCAGCGCAGCAACTCCAAGGTTTCCGGGAGGTTGAACGGGATGGAGTCGATGGTCAGTTGCCCGAGTTCCACCTTGGACATATCGAGAATATCATTGACTAAAGCCATGAGCAAATGGGCCGACTGATCAAGGATATCTATATACTGGCGCAATTGGACGGTGTCGGTGGTCCGCCGGGCCAGTCCGCTGAAACCGACAATCGCGTTCAACGGGGTCCTGATCTCATGGCTGACCAGGGCGAGAAAATCTGATTTGAGCCGATTGGCTTCCTCCGCCGCCTCACGAGCCGCCTTGAGTTCCGCCTGGTGTTGTTTCTGCTTGGTGATGTCCATGGCATTGCCGACAAAGGACTCCAATCGGCCCTGACCGTCGAGGCGCGGGATAAAATTGGAAAGGTGCCAACGCATCGAACCGTCTTTATGGAAAATACGGTATTCCAAGCCATGGTGCACCTTTCCGATCCTCAGCACCTCCTCTTGAAAGGCCACACAGAGATGGACATCGTCGGGGTGGACAATTTCTCCGAAATGTTTCCCGACGATCTGCTCCGGCTCAAAACCGAGCAAATTGAAGTAGCTCGGCGAGACATAGGTTATATATCCCTGGGGAGTGATGGTGTAGATAATGCCATGGCTGTTTTCCACCAGCGAGCGATACTGCTTCTGCGCGGTCTTCAGGGCCAGTTCGGTCCGTTTCCAGTCCGAGATATCACAAATGATGAGTGCCGTGGCCGTTCCGTCTTCCCCTTGATCGATCAGTGGCGCGGAGAAAAGGCGGGCATCAATTCCAAGGGCGGGAAGAAAGGCTTCCAAACTGCGGGCCGTTTTGGATGTGCAGATGCCCCGGTGAGGACATGGTTTCCCTGGTTCGGTCACCCCGCACAACAGTTCGCAACATTTCCGCCCGAAAATTGCCTCCCTGGTCATGCCCACCTTATCGGCAAGGGCCTTGTTCACCCGTGTAATCCGCTGCTGCCCATCAATGACCACCAGCATATTGGGGGAGGCATCAATGATCCGTCCCCACGTCCTTTCCGAGGCTTCGCTCTGCCGACGCCGTTGTTCCGAATCCCGACAGAGCCTTTCCAAGGCTTTTCGGGCCATAAAAGAAGACCGGCGGTAGCGGAACCAATTGGCGGAAACCAGCCAACTGAGCACATTCGTATAGGCGTAACCGATCAGTGAAGGGACAAGGCTGTACGGGGAAGGCTGTACCGTCAGGAAAAGAAGCAGATTGCCCAGGCTGAACACGATGGGCGGAAGCACCCGCCATGGGACCGGGCCCGGCTGAATGATATACAGCGCCAACACCACACAGAGATCAAGGGAGATATGGCCGGTATACGAGGCTGGCCGGGAAAAATGGACCAACGGCACAAAAAAGCTGCAGGCAACTGCCCATGCCAGGGCCCAACGGTCATAGAGTTCGGGATCATGCAGGCGCCGGACAGCCGTCAGGGTAATCAGGGAAAAAAGAAAAAAAAACAGGCGCAAACCCAGCACCCAGGGGAATGGGGACCTTCCGTTCAAAAGAAGAAAATCCGACAGGGCCAGGAGAAGATTGATCAACAGGCCAAGGCCGAGCAGCACCGAGAAGGTGCGCACATCCTGGGGCAGGAAAGCGGAGCGGCATTCGCATTCCCTTTCAAGGGAAGGGGCCTGTACATAAGAGGAAATCAGGGCGTTGTTGTTCATCATGATGGCCTTGCTCAAACCCAAAAACCACGAAATCGCATACCGCAAAAAACAGTGCGTTGCGCAGCAGAAAAGATCGTTTTCGAGGCTTTCGCGAGAACGACCACCATGGAAGAAAAGGAAAGAAATTGTACTTGAAAAGAGCAGCTGCACCGGACTCCTCAGGGAACCGGGGCTTCCTCTGCCTCCCGCACATCACCCCGCTCGCAATGCATCGTGGAAACATCAAAATTTGCCAACATAGTGCTCCGGTCAAACTTTGCAAGCCTAACCTTTTTTATTTGCTGCATAATCCCGACGATCAACGGCTTTATGATTGAGCGGATACATCGTTTTTTGTCATTTCGATATTTTTTTCAGACATCTTTGTACATTATCTTGAAGGCCTTGGCACTCAAGCCTTTCCGTATATTTTTTTCTTTCCCGATATCTTTTGAAAAATGCAGATGGATCCTTTTTCCCCTTCCATGGTTTGGGATTTGCATTACTCACAGCGCATAACATTTTTTCCCTCCACAACCGACGTTACAAAAAAGGACCATGCTCAAAAGCGACACCACGGATGGACAGGAAAGCGATACATCTCCGCTGCGGATGCTCAATCTCCTCCCGAACGCAGCGGTTTACTGCGACCATCAAGGCTGTATTCGTTTTACCAATACCGCCTTTCAACGGGACTTCGGTTATCACCCCGGTGATCTTTTCGGCACGCCCGTCAGCGACTTGCTCTCCCCTGCCCACCCGCAGGAGGGCGGCATTGCCCTCTGGGCGGGTTTGCCTCCGGAGCAAACGGTGCAGGTGCAATCACGGATGGCCGATGGAAGGCTGGTAACGGCAGAAGTCGCGCTTCATCCCGAAAAAAACGGCAACCGACCTTCCGGCGCATTGATCCTCTTTCAAGATGCGACAAGGTTGCAGTTCGCGGAGTTGCCGGACAATGAAGAACATCGGCGATACCGCAGCCTGTTCGACAATGCCCTGGAAGGCATCTTCCTGACCACCCCCGACGGCCGCTATCTCGACGTCAACCCCACCCTGGCCCGAATATACGGCTTTTCCTCCCCCAGTGAATTAATCCACCATTTCAAAGACATCAAGCACCAACTCTATGTCATCCCCGAACGGCGCGATCAATTTATCACCTCGCTGGCGCGCGACAACAAGGTGATCGGGTTCGAGTCCCGGGTCCGCAAACGAGACGGCGAAATCATCTGGATTTCCGAGAACGCACGGGCGGTCTACGACGATTCCGGGGCGATCAGTTATTACGAGGGCACGGTGATGGATATCACCGCCCGCAAACAGGCGGAACATGAACTGGAAGTCCAACGGGCCTTCTTCTCCCAACTCTTCGACAACTCGCCCCAGGCGATTGTCGTCATCGATACCGGGCGCAATGTGGTCAACTGCAATCACGGGTTCGAACGGTTGTTCGGTTACCGGGCAGTGGACATTATCGGCTTCGGCATGCGGGCGTTGATCGTGCCCGAACCGTTGATGGAGGAATGCGAGAACCTCCGCAACACCATTCTTGCCGGAGAATCCGTACAATGCGAAACCCAGCGGCAGCACCGGAACGGGACGCTCATTCCCGTGGACATGATCGGTTTTCCCATCCGGGTCGGGTCGGCGTACAACGGCATCATCTATATTTACCAGGACATCTCCGAACGCAAATCCTTTGAGGAACAGATCACCCACCAGGCCTTTCACGATGCTCTCACCGGGTTGCCCAACCGCACCCTGTTCGGCGAGCGGCTGCAACGGGCGCTGGAGCGCTCCCGACGGCGGCCGGAACTCTTCTTTGCGGTCTTGATGATCGATCTCAACAAATTCAAGGCGATCAACGACAGCCTGGGGCATCCGGCGGGTGACCAACTGCTGATCGAAGTGGCCAGGCGGCTCCTGGCTTGTGTCCGGTCGGTGGATACGGTCGCGCGCCTGGGTGGAGACGAGTTTGCCATCATTCTGGAGGAATTCACCACACGCAAGGAATTACTCAAAGCGGCTCAACGGATGCTCTCCATGCTCTCCAAGCCCTTTTCCCTGTACGGCAACGACATCACCCCCAGCGCCTCCATAGGCATTGTTCCCAAGATCGCCGAATACACTTCGGCCGAGGAGGCACTCCGCGACGCCGACATTGCCATGTATCGTGCCAAGCAGCAAGGTAAGGGCATTATCCTCTTTGACAAACGGATGCGGCAGGAACTGGTTGAATCGATCAGCCTCGAGGCGGAGTTGCGCGAAGCTCTTGCCGGCGAATGCTTGACCCTCCACTATCAACCGATCGTCTCGGTGGTGGATGAGCGGTTGCAGGGATTCGAGGCCCTGGTCCGCTGGAATCATCCTCTCCGGGGCATGGTGCCGCCGGACCGGTTCATTCCCCTGGCCGAGGAAACCGGCCTGATCATCGATCTGGGCAAATGGGTCATCAGCGAGGCCTGCCGCACCCTCAAAAGTTGGCAGGACACGTTTATTGAGGCAGGGTCCCTCACCATGAGCGTCAACGTCTCCTGCCGTCAATTCGTCAAACCCGGCCTGGTGGAGCATGTGGCCGAGGTCCTGGCGAACAATGGACTCAACCCGGCCTGCCTCAAAATAGAAGTGACCGAATCGGTCATCATGCACGACGTCAACCGGGCGGTGTCCGAACTCAACCGGCTCCGGGCCCTGGGGGTGCAGATCGCCATCGACGACTTCGGCACCGGTTACTCCTCCCTGGCCTACCTGCGGCACATGCCCATTGACCATCTGAAAATCGACCGCTCCTTTATCAGCGGTTTTGAAGAAGGGCTGGAGGAAAACGACCAGATCATCCGATCGATCATTTCCCTTGCCCGCAGCCTCGGCCTGGGCGTCATTGCCGAAGGCGTGGAAAATCGGGACCAGCTTGAACGCCTCCGATCGTTGCACTGCGACCGGGCCCAGGGCTTCGTGTTCTCCAGACCGGTGAACCATGCGAAGGCCCGGGATTTGATTCGCCAGCACTGTCTGTCCCATGCAAAGCCGTGAAGACGACGCTCCCCGTTTCGTCAAAGCTCCCCGTAACCGGGGCGAAGGACAAGCAGGATCGGATACTTATTTTTTTTCGCAACCCCGTTCATGAGGTTGTCATGTTTGTCGTCCTCGTAAAAAGCCACGAGAACGACGTTTCGAGCTTCGTAACGTGCTGTTTTTACAATGCGGGGCTTCCCGGACTTTGGCTTTTCACGAACCCATCATGTTTGGATTATTCAAAGCACACGTTGGAACGGATCGGCGTCTCAAAATAGCCGCCATCAAGGAAGAACTGAACAATCGTTGGGACCTGAGCCAACGCTTCACACTTCCTGGAGAGGGGGAGGCCAACGGCCTGGTCGAGGCCATGAACCTCATCTTTACCCGACTCCACTCCTTTGTCCTTGACCTCACCAAACGCAACGTGGAAACAGCCACGGTGGCCCCCGAAGCCCAGGCCATTGCCGGCAAGGTGCGGAATTCCTCCGAATCGCTGGCCCATGAGGTGGAGCAGATCGAACACACCTGCCAGACCCTGGCCGAAGGCATCGGCAACTCCGCCGACAATGCCGGTCAGGCCCTGGAGCAATCGGCGTTGATCGTGGAAAAGATCGAACACACCACCCAGCTCACCGATCAGGCCCTGCAACGTATGCATGCCATGGACCGGGAGGTTGGCCAGCTCTCCGGGGCGATCGACAATCTGGACCGCAAGTCGCGGGATATAGGCTCGATCATTGAGTCGATATCCGACATTGCCGACCACACCGGATTGCTGTCGCTCAATGCCTTTATCGAGGCCGCCCGGGCCGGAGTTCATGGCGCCGGGTTCGGCGTCATTGCCCAGGAAATTCGTCAGCTCTCCCAGGAAACCGCCAACGCCGCCCAGGAAGTCAAGAACTCGCTTTTGGGCATCAGCGAGTTGATTCAGCAAACGGTCACGGCGGTCACCCGGGTCCAGGACGAGGTAACGGCAGGACTTGCCGGCAACAGTGAAGCCACATCCGCCCTGGCCCAGGTCAACCGTGAACATCACAACTTCCACCAGCACCTGCAATCGGTGATTGCCGCAGTGGAAGATCAGAAAAAGGCAGTGGCACAATTTGCCGACGACCTGACCCATATCTCCGCCATCGGCAAGGAAGGCCAACGGGAAAGTACCGAGCTGGCCAAGCTGGCCGACCAAGTCAAACAACTCACCGACCAGCAGTTGCTGGCGGTCGGGATTTTTATCCTGCCCCAGTATCGCAAGGCGGAAAAAGCGGTGTTCTCCATGACCCAGGCGCCGGAAATACAAACCCCGGACCAACGCACCGATCAGGTCCTGCAACAAAAAATGGGAGGGGTGTCCTACCTCGAATTGGTCTATCTGACCGACAGCCACGGGGTTCAGGTTTCAAGCAATGTCTTCCGCAATGGCCGGGGATGTACCTGCGATACCAAGGCACGGGGAAAAAACTGGAAGAACAAAGAATGGTTCCGCAGGGTGCGTGAAACCGGCACCTCCTATATTTCCGAGATCTACAAGTCCGAAGCCACCGATTCTTTCTGTCTGACGATCTCGGTACCGGTCTATCGCGACGACTCCCTGGTCGGAGTTTTGGGCGCGGACATCAACTTTGAGGATCTGCTGAAAATCTGAGGTCCCCAAGCGGAATCGGAAAAAGAGCTTGCATCAATGGTTCCCGCAACCTAAGAATAAAGATCATTCATCTTTATTCGGGAGAAATGCCATGCAGGATCGTCGAGATTTTCTCAAAACCACCGTACTCACCGCTTCATTACTGACCGTTGCGTCCGTCCCCCCTTCCCTGGCCACGGAAACG
>JBFWIP010000010.1:30113-34995 GCA_050255935.1 Desulfobulbus sp. | reverse complement strand
TTTAGGCTGAATGGCGCGTCATTGTTTGGCTTGCTTAAAGTTAACCTCCTCAAAAAAAAGGTAAAAATCGGCACCAACACCTTGATTTTGTTCGTTGACAGCCATTTCCTTCTCCTTTATAGTCACCGCTACATTGAAGGTAGGTCGACTTACGGTCAGGCAACCCCGAGAAAACTCAAGAAAAAGGAGGAAACGAAGACATATACAAAAAGAGATAGGAAGGACTATATGTAGCATGCAGTTCAACAAAACTACATTGAAAGGGGGAGTGCATAAATGTCGCAAACAGGAACTACCTTTCCAAGATGGATTCCATTGCTTGGAGGGCTCTTAGGCAGCACCACATGCGGTTTATTGTTGTATGCTTTTAGTGTTTTCATCAAACCTCTCATGAAACAATTCGGTTGGACTGTGCCCGAGGTTGCTCTGGCATATGCCCTGATTTGTTTGATCTTCGGTCTTCTCACTTTTCCCGCCGGTCGCCTCAGCGACAAAATCGGACCTCGCAACGTCGTTCTCTTCGGAGGCCTGTTCATGGCCTTCGGCTTCTTCATGGTTTCCACCATTACCCCACCTGACACGGCACAGCTTGCAGCGGGAGATCCAGCTGCCAAGGCGGTTGCCCAAAAAGCGCTGTACATGCTTTATCTTTATTACGGCGTGATATGCGGTATTGGCGGCGCCATGGTATATCTGCCCCCCATCGCCACTGCCCCGAAATGGTGGCCCGACCGCCGCGCCCTGGCAACCGGTCTCACCGTTGTCGGTCTTGGGCTCGGCTCCTTCATCATGGCACCGCTGGCCACGAAGATGATCAACTATTTTGGCAGCGCCTTGCCCGTCTTCAAATACGTCGGCATGGTTATGGCCGTGATGGTTGTAATGGCTGCCATGTGCCTCAAGGTACCGCCTGCCGGATACAAGCCGGCCGGATGGAATCCACCCGCACCAGCCGGTGGCACAGGTGCCCCGAAAGAGTATCGTGATTACACCTACGAAGAAACCAAATCCACCCCGCAATTCTGGCTGCTCTGGGTTGCCTACTTCTGCGGTTCCTTTGCCGGTCTGATGGTTATCGGACTGATCGCCAAACATGGCATTGACGCCATGACCATCGCCTACAAAGCCAAGGAAGGCCTGGATGCCGCCGCCAAATTGCCCGACGATGTGGCCAAAGGCATTGCCATGGCAGCTGCCGGTGCCCCGAGTACTCTGGCGATCTTTAATGCCCTGGTTCGCGTCATGGTTGGCCCCCTGGCCGACAAGATCGGTACAAAACTGATCTTCGTTGTCCTCTTTGCCCTCCAGGTCGCAGCCATGTTGATGCTCTTCCCAGCCGGTAAAAGTGCCACTATGCTGGCTGCTTGCGCAGGTCTGATCGGCTGGAACTATGGCGCCATGTTTACGCTGTTTCCAGCCACCTTGCTCCATTACTACGGCCCGACGGCCCAAGGCTCCAACTATGGACTGCTGTTCACCGCCTGGGGCGTAGCCGGTTTCTGCGGGCCTTATTTTGGAGGCAAACTCCAGGCCATGACCGGATCCTTCTTTATACCGTTCGTTGTTTCCGCAGTTGTGCTTGCAGTGGCCGTCATTATCTTGACCACCCTGAAGGCGCCTGAAAAGAAACACGCATAATCAGGCTATTTCTGTATCCCACTGGCTGTATCGAAGCATTCCGAGAGCCGGAATGCTTCATCTTGCTCTGCATGCTTAGGAATAAGTATCATTGACTGTACTCGATTTTAGCGTTCATGCAACAGTGTATGAACACAGATGAACTCATCGCAAGGAGAACACAATGGCAGATGTAAAACCCCAAGGAAATCCGGCAGTCGTAGGTTTGGCAGGCTTTGGTTTAACCACCATGATGCTGCAATTTCACAATTTAGGCTGGATGGGCACCGGCACAATTTTCTGCACCGCTATGTTCGTGGGCGGCTTGATGCAGATGATGGCCGGGTTCCAGGAATTCAAGTGCGGCAACAACTTTGGTTACAGCGCCTTCTGCACCTATGGCGGATTCTGGATGGCGCTCGGCCTCATCTGGGCCCTTGCCGACCTGGTACCGCCCGAGTGGAAACATCTGAGCATCACTTCTAATGACATCGGTTTCTTCCTTGTTGCCTTCACCCTCTACACCGTGATTATGTGGGTCGGCTCCATGCGGGTGCATATGGCCATGTTCCTGACCTTCACCACCCTGCTTGCCGGATTCATCGGCCTTGACCTGGTCATCCTCGGCGGCATGAAAGGTCTGCTCACCATCACCGCCATCGACCTCATTGTCTGCGCCTCCCTGGCCTGGTACATGATGGCTGCCGTCATCTTCGCTCAAGTTTTCGGCCGTGGGATTCTGCCTGTGGGTAAACCCTTAGTCGGCTAATTTCCGGCCCGGTGGTGGCAAACCACCCCATTGGTTATGCTAAAAAAGCGTCCCGGTTTTCCGGGACGCTTTTTTTATTTCATTTGTTGCTCGTCCGCAAAAGCGAGAAAACGTCACACCCTCTCTTGTATAAAAGCTCCGTCTTGCCCCTGCCCTCAGGTTACCGAGAGCACCACAACCGTCACATTATCACGTCCCCCTTCCGCATTGGCGCACGCCACAAGGCGATTGGCCATTTGGAGACAATGGTCAGGATCAGGACTTTCCTGCAGGCAGGCATGGATCGCCCCGTCATCGAGCATGCCCGTCAAGCCATCGGTACATAAACAGTAGACATCCCCCGCACGCAAGGGGAAGAAAGCCACCGTCGGATTGACCGTCGGTTCGGCGCCGATGGCACGGGTAATGACATGCTTCTGCGGCGACTGCCTGGCTTGGTCGGCCGTCATTACGCCCTGCCTTTGCAACTCTTCCACCAGGGAATGATCGGCGGTCAAACGCAGCAATGCATCATCGCGGCGACGGTACAGGCGGCTGTCCCCCACATGACCGACCACTATCTCCTCTTGATCAAGGTGGACCAGGACCAGGGTGGAAGCCATGTTTTTGTGCCGGGCCATGCGTTCCTCAAAAAGACGCCGGTTGATGTCCCCTATCATGTTTTCAAGGCAGGGACGTTTTTTCCTGAACCCCAATCGGACGCCCCACCTCGATGAATGGGCGGAAACAGGAACGGCTTCGACGCGTTCCCGAACCAGATCAAGGGTCATTGAACTGGCGAGATCCCCCGCGTCCAAGCCGCCAAGCCCATCGGCAACAGCAAAAAAACCCGCCTCCGGCAACACCAGCAGGCTGTCCTCGTTACAACTGCGGACAAGACCCGGATCGGAAACGCCGGCGTAGGCAACCTGCCACCCATCGACCCGACATCTACCGCTGATCATTGCCGCCACCGGGCCAACCCCTGGTTGCCTTTTTCAACCACCTGACCGTTATGACAGTCCGACGGTTTTGTGGCGCACGGTGGCGATTACTGATTGTCTGCGAGGCCGTCATTGGTCAATCACGGAAAAAGATCGCTGCACGGTCCGGCTTATTTTCCCGGCACCGAGGCGAAACTTCAGCGTATATTTACCGGGCTTGGCGGACCGGGGGACATTGAAGCTCAAGGTGTCTTCCCATTCACCGTTCTCCTTGGTGCTGTTTTCCTCCTTCAACACCGCCAATACCTTGCCGGCATGAATCAGGCTGCTTCTTTCCTGGAGTGCAACCCCTTGAGAAGGCGCACCAAGGATACTGTACTGCAGCACGGCCCGGACCTTTTCCCCGGGATGTACCTTGGCCGGGGTCAGGGAGGATTTCAGGATCTTCAGGGCAAAACCGTTTTGCGTCCTGGAGGTGGACGGCGCTTGCCGACGGCTGGTGCCGGGGCGGCTCAAACGGCGGGTTGTCTGCTTGATCGATCGTCCGAGATCATCGAAAAAGTTCTCGACCTTATGCCGATGCTTGGGTTTGCTGGCCACATATCCGGCCCCGGCACCAGCGGTAAAGATCAGTGGTACGCAACCTTCAAGCAGGAGGGCCAGGCTGCAAAGCAAAGAAAACAGGCAACGAAGGAACATACTATCCAGTCACTTGGGATGGCTTTGAAAAACCCAAAAACGAAAAAATTGCATCACGAAAACGGCGCGTTACAAAGGTGCAAAAATCCCATTTTGGCGGCAGTGAGCGCATGCGGCAGGAACTAATGAATTTTCCGGGAACGATTTTCAATCACCTGCCATTCGCCGGAGTCGGGAATACGGGTGCGCTCGGCGGAGGTCATGGACTCGGTGCTTTTCTGCTGGCGTGCGGTTTCCAGGGTTTTCAAGGCTGAAACCGGCGGTGGCGTACCAGACGGCTCCGGGACAGGCACCGTTTTCTCCTGCCCGGGCTGGGCAAGAACAGCGGCAGCCGTGGTCTCCGGCGGTTGCGGCGGAAGCTTCTCAACCCTGCTTCCGTGGAAAAACAGCAAAGCGATGCCCAACAACACAAGGAGGGCGAGCCCTCCCCCCATCCAACGCGCCATCTCCTTGGAAACGACCCATGCTGAACGCTTTTGCGCCAGTCGCGGATGCAACTGGGTCTCGTCTGCATGCACCTCCGTGTCAAAGGAGGCGAGCAAGGTATGGTCCCCGGCCAAGGGATTTCCGGCCACAGCCGCCGGCGCCAGGATTTGCCCGTCCTCCGGCAAGGTGGTGCGGATGCTTTCCACGGCCTCGATAAAGGAGCGCGCATCGGCAAATCGATGCGCCGGCTGCTTTGCCAATGCGGTCTGCACCATACCCCTTATCCGTGGGGGCAGCATTTCGGGCAAGGCCCCTAGGTCAGGCGGCTGGACCAGGTGACCGGAAAAGATTTCGGTCATCGTGCCCCTGAACGGTGGGCGGCCGGTCAGCAGTTCATAGAGGATCACACCGACCGCATAGAGATCCGCAGCCGGGCCGATGGGCCCGA
>JBFWIP010000010.1:18169-30013 GCA_050255935.1 Desulfobulbus sp. | reverse complement strand
GGCGGCTGGACCAGGTGACCGGAAAAGATTTCGGTCATCGTGCCCCTGAACGGTGGGCGGCCGGTCAGCAGTTCATAGAGGATCACACCGACCGCATAGAGATCCGCAGCCGGGCCGATGGGCCCGAAACTCTGGGGATCGATCCGTTCCGGCGCCATGTAGGCCGGGGTTCCCGGCCCCTGCACGTCAAGGGCGGTCAGGCGGGTAAGGGTTTCCTCATCCAGGGCGCTTCGGGCAATACCGAAATCGGTCAGCTTGGCGAGGAAACCGCCGTGATCCCGCTCTGCTATCAGGATATTGGCGGTTTTTATATCCCGGTGCATGATCCCCGCCTCATGGATGGTTTCCAGGGCAAGGAGCAGTTGGCGAACCATTTCCAACGCCCCCTTCACCCCGATGACCTCGGCATTGTCCGGAACGGCCAGGCGGGTGGCCAGGGTTTTCCCGGCAAAATACTCCATCACCAGGTAAATATGGCCGTTTTCCTCAAAGGTATCAAAAAGGGTAATGATATGGGGATGGGTACCGATCGCGGCATGGAGGCGGCATTCGCGCTTGATCCGGGAGCGGACTTCCTCATTGGCGCTCAATTCCGGGCGAATGGTTTTTATCGCCACCCGACGGGACAGCAACCGGTCCTCGGCAAGGTAAACATTGCCCATGCCTCCGGTGCCGAGCGGCTGGAGCAATTGGTAACGCCCGGCAAGCAGCAAAGACTCTTCATCGACCACCTCGGGGGGTGACCGGTCGATCACCGAAGTATCCAGCAAAGTCCGGCCGTCGTTGACTACCATCCGCGATGATCCCGATAGTGAAGAATTCCCGCACACAAGAACAGCCAGCACAGAAACTGGCCCAACAGGATGAGGCCGCTATTATAGTCAACCCCCGTACCGAAGTCAAAACCAATCCCATCGCGGATAAATGCGGGAATCCATCGAACCCCTTCTCCGGCCAACGACCCGTACACAGCCGTACAAATCATTTCCAAGCCCCAACGTGCCGGCAACAGGTCTGCCAGCACACGTTGAATGGTCGACATGGACCGGAAAAACTCCGGACCGATTCCGCCGGAAAGCAGCAGCTGGGGCAGGACCGCCGCCACGGCAGCCATCACGGAGAAGCGTCCACCGCTGGGATCAGCCGCGCTCAACAACAGACCAAGCCCCACCGAACTCCAGGAGATGGCCACCATGCCCAGCCAAAGCGATGACAGCTCGACCTGGCGCAGCACCGGCGACAGCAGGCAGATTGCCAGAAAGACGAGGCACTGCAGGGCGGTCAGGAAAAAACAGCAGGGGAGTTTGGAAGCGATATAGGGAAAGATCCGCAGATACGACTGCCGCTCCCGTCTGTAGATCGAGATCTCGCCGGAAATCTCCAGACAGGCCATGAGGGTTCCGCAAAAAACCGCTGCCATGACCATCATCAACAGGCTGCCCATGGGAATGGGAAGATGGGCCGCGCCTTCATAGCGCAGGGCATACAGGCGTTCCGATCCCGACCGGAATGCACCTGGTTCCTCCCCGCCGAGAAGAAGACCGAGTCGACGCTCGAATGCGGCCCCGCCCCGGGAAACCGCTTCGGTTATCTCCGTCTTTCGCGCCTGCACCAGCGCATCGTCAGGGATACCGGGCATGGGCTGGGACAAGGTCACCAAGGCCAGGACCACGGGTACCAGCAGGTAGAGAACGATTTTCTTCAATGATCCCAAACGGATTTGGAGATGACGCCGGGAGAGGATGGCCCAGGACCGCAAAACCGCCATGGGCGAGCCATTGGGCAACGCCTGCCACACCCTTGCCCAACGTCGTTTGGAGAAAATGACGGGCGCCGGTCGACGGCCATCATCTTCACCGCCGAACAGGGTCCGGGCGGTGGCGCTGAAACGGCTATAAATATGTGCCTGGAAAAAAGAGGAGCGGCGGAATTGTTCGGCAAATTGACGGGCACAGGCCAGCTGCTCTTCCGGGGAGCCGGCATGGCCCTCACCGGCAAGACGTGCGAAAATCCGGGTCGGATCCGCAAGCGGCGCATCCGGTACGCCGAAAAAGGCCAGCGCCTCCCGGGGTGTGCCGAAAAAAACCAGATTGCCCTGAGCGCAGATCGCGATCTTGTCCAACAGATCCACATGGGCCAGGAGATGGGTCGTCATCACCACCGTGGTCCCCTGATCGGCCATGGCCCGAAAATGGCGCATCAACTGCTGTTCCGTGGCCGGGTCAAGGCCCGAGGTGGGCTCGTCGAGAAACAGCAGTCCGGGCCGGACCAGCAGCTCGGCGCCCAGGGATACCCGTTTGCGCTGGCCGCCGCTGAGTTGTCCTATCGGCAGGCGGCGCACCTGCTGCAAGCCAAGGGTCTCGACGGTCCCGTCAACAATGGCCTGCCGCTGGGCCGGGGAAAGATCCGGGGAAAGGCGCAAGCGGGCCATGTAATCAAGGCTGGCTTCCACGCTCAGTTCCTGATGGAGAATGTCATCCTGGGGCACATAGCCGATGGTGTTGCGGAAAAGGGGCGAGGACGGATCCAGCACGGTTTCGTTACAAAGCACCCATCCCTCGTCCGGGGGCATCATGCCACTCAAGGTACGGAGCAGGGTTGTCTTGCCGGCCCCGGAAGGGCCGATTATGCCGACGAATTCGCCCGCGGCGATATGCAGGCACATTTGGTCGAGCAGGATTCGGCCCTGCGCGGAGGACGGTTTGGCCCTGCGGGTGAGGGCAACGCATTCCAGGTCCACCGACTGGCCGCATTCCTGTTGCTCGACGCTCAAAACGCCGTCATCACGAAGCTGGAAACGAAACCGCATGGAACCGATCAGGACCGTGTCCGCCGCCGCGAGCAAGGCCCGCCGCCGGGCCCGGCCGTTGATCCAGGTCCCGTTGAGGCTTTGGTCGTCGACCAGGACCAGGCGGCCATTCTCATTGCAGAGAAGGGCATGGCGGCCACTCACGGTTGGTTCCCCGGCCAGGGAGAGGTCGCACTCCGGATCGCGCCCGACCACCCACTGGGTTTTCGCGGGCAGGGAATATCGGCGAGGTTCCCGGCTGCTTTGGTGTTGAAAGCGCAGGTGAGGCGCGGGCATGCCCAGACCGATCAGATCACCCTCCCGCAGCAGCGTCTCGCCTACAATCCGCTGGCCATTGACATAAAGCCCGTTGGTCGAGTCGAGATCCTGCAGGGAAAAGCGCCGTCCCTCCTGCCGGATCAGCCGGGCATGGCAACGGGAGACCGTCGGTCCGGCGTTGACCAGCCCGCAGCATTGCCCGTCCCGGCCAATAAAGGTCTCCTGGGCGGCAATCCGGTATTCGCGTTGACTGAATCCGGCAGCGAGAGCACTCAGGTAGACCGGACCGGTATCGACAGGACAAGGGGGATGGGACGTGATCACCACACGCGCCTCTTCGCGAATAACAAGGTTCAGCCTCCGGGCGCCGGGATGGCGCAGGGAGGCTGAGCAGGATCAATGGAAGGATCGGGGAAGCGGGGATCGCTGATTCAGTGCTTTTCCCCGGGAGTATCGGCCACCGGTGCAAAAGGATTTCTCACATACAGGTCCTCTCCCTTGACCGCCGGGATGAGCTTGTCGAGTTGCTGCTGGGCCTCGAGTATTCGTGGGAAGGTCGGCGGCTCAATGGCCTCAAACGAGGAGGAGTCGTAATACATCACCCCGCTGCCGGTCGGGTATTCCACCCCGATCTTGACGTTGTGCTTGTTCCCGTCCACGGGAACATAGGCCCTAAAAGTCAGCACATAATCGCTTTGCACGACGTTCTGGATGTCTTCGATGTTCCTGGTCAGGGTGTCGTAGGGCCCTTTGACGGCATAATATTTCCCAAAGGAATTCTTGGCCAGGGCCTGCAGGTTGCGCTGATCCCGGCCTTCGGTGCCGGAAAAGCAAAGGGCATAGATGGGCACCGGAATGGCAAGATTGGAGATCCGGGTCATCAGGTCCGAACGGCTGATGGCGCTGTCATCGTCATGCCCATTGCCGAGCACCAGAATCGAGGTCGATACAATGTATTCCACCTCACTGGAAGAGTTGTTGCCCACTGCGCCGGCCGCCATCTGCATCGCCGCGGCCACCCCGTCATAGAGCCGGGTCTTGTCGTTGTGCGCCTGCAGGTCGGCCAGACGGCGTCCAAGGATGCCGGGGTCACGATCAAAGGCGGACAGCACCGTATAGCCTTCGCTGCTGTTGTCCAATGCCAGAATCGCCACCTGATCCTGGGGCCGTTTGGCATCGATGAACCGGGCCGCGGAACGGATCATGGCCTCAAAAGGGGCACCCTTCAACCCGTTGTTGGTATCCAGCACCAGGATGGTTCGGGTGGCTTCCAGGCGGCTGCGGAGGGGTTGGATCAGGTACTGTTTCTTGCGGGGATCGTAGGCACGGCCCTCAACCATCATCCCAATGTTGAGGATATTGAGGTTGACCAAGGGGTTCATGTCCTGATCAAAGGTCCGCATATACACATGGACAAACGGGTACAAGCCGGACTCAACGCGAAAAATTTTCAGACCATACCCCTGGGCACCGGGCATTCCGGCCGTATGACCGATATTGGCGGCCAGAACGACGACCAAGACGAGAAGGAGGAGGATCAACTCCGCTGCGATCGACTGTAACCGCTGCCACCATTTCAGGGGCAACTCCTTGTTGTATTCATTTTCGTGCATGATGTTCTCTATGCCTCGACTCTACATCTGTGAAAAGGGTTTTCCGATATTGTTGACCGCCCGTCCGCCCGGTCCCTTCCCCGAACTGTAGGCGATTTTGGTCACACCGGTGGCAGTATCGAGCACAAAGGCTCCATAGCTGCCCCCCGATTGCCAGGTCGCCAACTGATAGCGCCCGGCGGGACCGGACAGTGGCGGGACCAGCCTATCCTGGGAGTGATTGAGAACCGGTACCGACAGCGTAGGCCGGTCCGGATGCACCGCGCCCATCAACACGCCGGCCAGCACCAGCGTCAATATACCGGCCAGGAAACCATGCTTGAAATTACTGCGCCAACCGCCGTTCATTGATCAAGGCCTCCGCTGAATTTTTCGTGTTGCCCAGAACCAGACGCGCCTGCGAATCCCTTTCCGGATCGTCAGCCGACGATCGCCGCGGGACGGCCGCGGTCTTGTCCGTCGAACCGGCGGATGACTTGCTCTTGTGGGCTATTGCCGAAGGAGCGTTGCCGTTTCGACGGGAGGGAGCCGCCTTTGGCTGCTCAGTTTTTTCCGCTCCATCACGCTTACGGGTCGCGACTTTGGCCGGGGATTTGGTCCCGGTTGTACGCACCGGAGCAGCGGCCACCGCCTGGTTGCCCGTCCCGGGTCCCATCATTCGCGCCAGGACCTCGCGCCGGTCCGCCACCTGCTCCAGGTTGTCGCCCAACGAACTCCACAATTCCACGTAGAGTTCGGTATCGGTTATGTTCTGATCAAGTTTGCGCTCGGCGGTGAACCCGGCCACAGCCGCCTGGGTCTGCGATTCCAATCTTCCGGTCACCGGCACGTTATAGCCCTTCAGGTAGAGACAGGTCTGGATTTCCCCTACCTTTTCCGTCTGACTCAAGCGGCGGAAATCCTGGCGGATCTTGTCCAGGACCACCGGGTCGGGGGGCATGTCCGGAATCAGTTTCCAGTACGGCAGGTAGAGGTACCTCCCTACAACCTGCAGCACACTGGCCTGGACCAGCAGACGGATGGCCGCATGCCGCCCCTGGACCTTTTTCACCGTGCCCTTGAGACCGAACGTCGGGCCAAAGATGGTGAACCCCAACTCCCGGTCGGCGACCGCCTTGTACACATTGATCGAGTTGACCGTCTGCATGCGGGCCACGCCGGACATTGTCCGGAAATCGAGCAGGTTGAAATCCAGGGTGATCCGGGCCAGGCTCTCCTGGTCTTCCTGGTTGTAGTCAACCGAGATGGTATCCCCGGGCACCCAATGCTGGCTGACATTGAAGGGCAGGGTTGTGACGCCAAAATCGGTATTGCGTCCACGGGTCTCGAGTCCCCGGTCGAACTCGGTAATTCCGCCGGAGAGTACCACATCCGGAATCAGCTTTCCCTGGAAATTGGAATAGCCGGTAACCATCTGATTGTTGATGAAGACCGGGCTGTAGGGAATATAGACCACGTTGCCGCCGATGGCATTGAGCGCGCTTTTGGTCATTTCGGTGATATCACCCGGGATCTCTCCGTAACCATAGACGGAAAGTCCGGTCATGTCGGTGATATCCTTCCCCTGGATGTAGACCCGTTTTCCATAGACCTGGGTCATCTTGCCCAATTCGGCGAGCGGCTTGTCAAAACTGGTTTCCTTGACCACCGGAACATCCGAGGGCAGATCGACATCCACATTGCGCGGATCCAGCTTGCCGCAGCCATTCAGGCCGAAACAGACCAGGGGGAGAAGGAGGAGCAATAACGAATGCTGGTGTTGGCGAAAGACGATCATGAGGGGCACTCGGCGGCAAGGGGTTAATGGGAAAGCACGGTTTTATCGCCGGAGGATTCATCAATGATGACCACATCACCTTTGATCTCCGCACCGGATTCAAGGATGACGCTGTTCAGCGCCCCTGCATCGGAAAGGACCACGTCACCCGATCCCGCGGCCGCCTTGCTCCGTGCCCGCTGGGTGAGATAGGAAAAATTTTTCCTGGAACTGCTGATATCTTCGTACTGCTGGCTGTTGTCATCGATGGCGATCCCGTCATCCTGGTCCATGGCCGGACACGGTGTTCCCGCCCCCAGCGACGACACCAACAGTACGGCCAGTGCCGTCATCATTCGCTTCTGCAGACTTTGCATCCCTGGATCTCCCTGTGACGGTTACTGGGTGACGACGGAATCAATGGCCACGTTTCCATTGTCGCCGGACATGGAAACCGAGACGTTGCCCAGATCGGTTTTGGTCACCACCTCGCCGCGATGGTCGGTCAGGTCGACCGAACCGATGTTGAGCTGGTTGTCATTGCCGTCGATGGCACCGACAAGCTTGTTGCCGGTAACGTCGGAGGTCACCCGGCCGACCGAGGTATGCCGCAGCGACACCGATCCGATATTCGAGGTATTGTTGTTGCCCCGGACCGTATTGGCGATGGAATCCACCTGCACCCGATTGGCGACCCGGGCAGCGCTTGCATTGAGCATCCGGACCGAACCGCTGTTGACGATGTTGTTGTCGCCGGTGACCGTCGCCGAGATCCTGCCGGTTGCCTGGACCTGATTGCTGACAACGCCGGCCCTGCTGCCGGAGAGAGAAATGGATCCGGCATTGGCCACGTTATCGTTGCCTTTGACCCGGGCCTGGTATTCACCGCCGCTGACCTGGTTCTCGGCCCTGAGACCAAGCATGTCGGCCTGACTGGTGACCGGGGCGACGACAAGGCTTATCAGTAAAAATAAAGTTCTCTTGTGCACGGGTTTCCCTCCGAAATGCGTCCCGGGGCGGGAACACTTTCCCACCCCGGGCAATGGTTATCAGTTGTTGTCAGTTGATGGAAACGGAAGCGGCGTTCGCCTGATTGTTGCCGCCGTTCTTGATCATCGATGAAATTGCACCGGTATTGCTGACATCGTTGACCACCCGGCCACCGACCGAGGTCTCTCCCATGCTGATCGAAGCGGCGTTTGCCCGGTTATCACTGCCGCCAATAATCCGTGAACTGATGTCGCCGGTGCCGTTGATCCGATTGCGCACCTCATGCATGTTGCGGGTGCCGGTCATGGACAGCGAGGCCGCGTTGGCGATATTGTTGTCGCCACCGCCGATGGTGCTCGAAATGGCACCGGTTTGCCGCACCTCATTGCGGATCGAGGCCCGCATCAGACCACCCTGTCTTTCGCCCGCGGGATTCTGCCCCAAAGCCGTATTGCGCATGCCGCCATGGGCAACACGTTGTTCCTGCATCGATGAACGGGCCATCGTCGAAGGCTGCATCATTTCCCGCTGTTGCCCCATGCCGCTCATGGAAACGGATGCGGCATTGGCGGTGTTCATATTGCCGCTTCTGATGGTGCTGGAGATGTTCCCGGTCTGTCCGATTTCATTGCGGATTTGCGGCTGCATCATGTTTTTCTGAGAGTCGGCGCTCATCCGTTGCCCGGTCATCGGATTCCGGGAAACGGTTCCGCCGCGATCACCACGACTGAAGCGGGACGTCCCCGCCCCCGAGAGGTTCTGCGCGCCCTGGAAAGTATTGCCGATCATCTGTGAAGAAGCCGTGTTGACCGTATTGTTGTTGCCGCGGACAACGCTGCTGTTGGTGTTGATGTTGGTATTGGTATTGATGTTGGTATTGGTGGTTTGGGTTATCTTGTCATGGTTGTTCACGTGATTGTTCACGTGCATCTGCGCGTTTTGCAGCTGCTGTGTCTGTTGCCGTTGCTGTGCCAACACGCCGTTGCCAGATGTTGATTGTGCCTGCGCTCCAACCATCTGTTGACCGTGGCCACGTTGACCACCCTGCGGCTGCATGGCAGTGGCACTGGCGGCAAAATTCCGGCTGCCTCCACGCTGGAATCTGGATTCCCCATGGGCCAGGGTAACGGACAGGGCGAAAATAATTGCTGCGGTTAAAAGTGACTTGCTCATAAACTTGCTCCTGAAAGAGAGTCTGGGTGACAGAAAAAACACACAATCCCCCTTGAGCAAGGCTGATGCCATTTGGCGAAAGGAAACTTTCGCCCCATCTTTTTCACAAAATTTCAAAGAGATCAAAGAAAAGACACCGCACGTCAGGCCGTCTTTGACGGCCTATGCCCCTGGCGAAAGCGATGAGGCGAGGCAAGGAAATGTCCGATAATCAAACACGGAAAAAGTTAACATCAAGCAATATGTTCAATTTATTCATGTTTTTTTAATTTTTCATCTGTAGTGAAAATGGACAGTGCCGATCGCCTCCATGGATCCGGCGTCCGGCGCAAGGGGCGGGACCACGGAAACCAAGGAGAAAAGGCCCCACGCCGGAGATGATCGGGCAAAATATCAGGCTTGAAATATGCACTACGCCCGGCAGCGATTTTTTGGTACTATCGACCACATTCGGGTTGCTGACCGATCCGGCTCTCCTTGATTCCACGCCGACACAACACCGCGAAACATGCATGGCCCGATACGCTTTTCACGGCCGAGCGTCGGCTAGGAGAGCGGGACTCAAGGCAACCTGAACGTTTTCCCCGTGGGGTTTGCCCTTTTCTTCTTTGCAGCGTATTCCCATGCCGACACTCATTGTTTGCCAGGATAATCAGGATTACCAAGTCGTTGAATTCACCTCCTCCATCACCATCGGCCGTGAAGGCGACAACGACATCGCCCTTGCCTCGCCCCAGGTTTCACGGCACCATGCCTCCATTACCTTACGGGAAAACGGGGACTATCTCCTCTTTGACCATGACAGCACCAATGGGGTATGGATGGAGGCGCGCAAGGTCAATGGTGTCCGCCTCAAACAGGGCAGCGGCTTCCGGATTGTAAACTATTCGTTCACTTTTCTCGACGACCAGGGGCCCACCCCGACTTCCCGGGTCTTTACCCCGGAACCCCAGGGCCACGCTCCCGGACCGGTCCAGGACGGCGCCACCATCCTTTTCAGCCAGGATGCGGACTGGCCTTCCTATCACCGCCTGCTGGATCCCTCTCCGGACGGAACGGACGAATCCCCCTGGGAGATGCTGCCCAACCTGCTGCTTCAACTGCAAACCATCGACGAGGAGGAGGAACTGACCACCCGGATTCTCGATGAAGCCCTGAACCTGCTCAAGGCCGACCGCGGTTTCCTGGCCATGCTCAACGAGAAGAGGGAGCTTGTTTATGCGGCAACCCGTCATCTTGATCCACGTACCGCCGGTCTCGACATCCGCCGGGACCTGGTCCGGCAGGCCATGGACGGCTGTTGTTCGGTGCTGCTGCGGGAAAACCGGGAAGGAAAGGCAAAGGCCACGGCCGGATCCGTTCTTTGCGCACCGCTGGTCCGGCACAATCAATCCCAGGGGTGCCTCTATCTTGAACAGAACGCATCCCACGCATTCGCGCCCCTTGAACAACGCGCCCTGGAGATCCTTGCCCTGCACGGCATGATCCTGCTCGACAGTCTTGCCGGCCGCCATCACCTGCAGCGGGAACGTGCGGTCCTGAAGTCACGGCTGGCCTCGGCGTCGGCCACCATTGTCCGCAGCGAGAAGATGCTCAAGCTCTACGAAGACATCCGGACCATTGCCGCCATCAATGTGCCTGTCTTCATCCAGGGTGAGGCGGGCAGCGGCAAGGAACATATCGCCTCGGCCCTGCACAGCTTTTCCCAACGCAAGGGCGCCTATGTCACGGTCAACTGTGCGGCGATTCCCGAGGGGATTTTTGAAAGCGAACTCTTCGGCACCCGCAAAGGGGCCTATCACGAGGCAACCGATAAACCGGGAAAACTGGAACTCGCCGAAGGCGGGACCCTCTTTCTCGACGAGGTGGCGGATATGGTCCTGCCGCTGCAGCCGAAACTCCTTCGCTTTCTGGAAAACGGGGAAATCACCCGTCTGGGGGACACCCGCTGCCGTAAGCTCGACGTGCGGGTCGTGACCGCCACCAACCGGGACGTGGCGTCCATGATCGGTACCGGGCAGTTCCGGGACGACCTGTTCCAGCGGCTGTCCTGCTTCACCCTCAAGGTTCCGCCCCTGCGGGATCGGGTGGAGGACATCGAACCGCTCTGCCAGCATTTCCTGGAAAAATTTGCCGCTGAATACCATTGGTCAGCCTCACGCCTGACCGACAATGCCCTTGTTCTCCTCACCCGTTACCCCTGGCCGGGCAATGTCCGCCAGTTGCGCAACGTGCTGCTGCGGCTGGCCGTCCAGACCCAGGGGCGGGCAATCACCGACAAGGAACTCCTGGCCTGCTCGGAAGAATTCGCGGGG
Source organism: Desulfobulbus sp. (assembly GCA_050255935.1). Lineage (GTDB taxonomy): Bacteria > Desulfobacterota > Desulfobulbia > Desulfobulbales > Desulfobulbaceae > Desulfobulbus. The sequence goes on along the minus strand of JBFWIP010000010.1, from coordinate 19,099 downwards.
GATCAACAGACGCCCCTGGATATCTTTCCCAGCCTGGAGGAAATGGAAAAGAACCATCTGCAGGCGGCCCTGGAACGGACAGGAGGCAATATCTCCGATGCCGCCGCCCTGCTCGGCATCGCCCGATCGACCTTTTACCAAAAACTCAAGAAGTTCGACCTCGGCACCCCCTCATCCCCCACCTGACGGACCTCCCGGTCAATAGGGGACACGGGCTTGATCGGCTTGCCCAAGCCGGACGGCGACGGCAGGGGGTGGCCGATCAACGGCAAAGAAGCATCACTCCCAGGGATGCCAACAAGAGGTAGACTATCCGCAGATAGGTAGCTCGCGGTATCTTGTGACTGATACGGGCACCGGCCAAGGTGCCCAGGAAGACAAACCCGCAGGTAAGAGCGAACAAACGTAGCGTATCTCCGGTGATGATGCCGTTGCCGGCATGTACCATCGCGGTCGCATAACCGTTGAGCACAAAAAATCCGGTGAGCGTGGCGCGGATTTCGTCCTTTTTCCAGTCGTGAAGGGTGGCGTAGATGATCGCCGGCGGACCGCCCGCGCCAACGGTGGCATTGATGGCGCCGGAACAAAAACCGGCAATGAACCCCCAGATTCGGGGCGGGTTGATCGGCCGGGGAGCACAACAGAGGTTCAGCAGGCTGATGGCGATCAATACGCCGCCCAGCAGGCGGCTGATCACCACCGGATCGGCCAGTTTCAGAAAAGCCGTGCCGAGCAGGATGCCGGGCACGGATCCGGCCAGCAGGGGAAGGATCTTCCGCCAATCCAGCCAATGCCTCAAGGCATAGACCAGCGTCGTGGTCACCACCAGCCCGTTGACAATGGCCAGGGGCACGGCCTGCTTGATATCCATGACCAGACTGAGCAGGGGGATGGCGACCAGTGCCCCGCCAAAGCCGGTCAGGCCCTGGA
>JBFWIP010000010.1:11827-18069 GCA_050255935.1 Desulfobulbus sp. | reverse complement strand
GAAACACCGTCCCTCTGCAGACCAAAAACGCCGAGGGGAAATTCTCTTTCCGTTGAGGCAAACACTTGGCGGGTCGCTCTGTTTTGAGGTCCATGGCTTTTCGTGTTTCAAGGTAGTTACGAGCCATTTTTTTATCATCGTTATTCAATAAACGAATAGCGAAGTCCAGGAGAACCGGTTATGAAAAAAGTATGCATGACTCCACCCGATTGTTGCGTCATCATTGAAATGGAACAGGGAGCGACTTTAGGATACCGCAAGGCCGTACTCCTCAACGAAATTCAGGCGCTGGGATCGCTGACCAAGGCGGCCAAGGTTTCAAAAATCGACCAGCAGCATGCCCGCGACCTGGTCCAGGAGATGAACCGCTCCTTTTCCGAACCATTGGTCTATTTTCTCGGGCATCCAAGCCGCTCGGACCAGGTGGAGTTAACGGACAAGGGGTTGACGACGGTCAAGTCGTACTGGCGGCAGTTTGAACCTATCTGGCTTTCAATTATCGAAGAACGGTCGCGGCACTATTAAGAGAGCAGCCGGAAAACAGGGGCGAGGAAAAAATGCCCTCCGCGTTATTTTGGACATCAAATAACACGAAGGACAAAGGATGCAACAACGAATCGAAAAACGGGGTATGCCGGTCAGGCAGCCATTTCAGATTCGAAAGGGGAATTAGGCATTCAGCATGACACTGGTCGCCTTGATAACAACCTCGACGTCCTTGCCGACAGCCAGGCCAAGTCGATCAGCGGAACCAGAGGTGATTGTGGAAACAACGTCAACACCGGGGGCGACCTCGACGGTTACCTCAGCCATGACCATGCCTTTTTTTACGTCCTTGACTTTCCCTTTCAACAGATTGCGTGCGCTCAGTGCCATTGTAAAACCTCCAAAAATAAAAATAAAAATCAGCGGCACCACGTATAAAGGCCGCCTGTGATGTCCCTATATTTGCATATAAAAGAGGGCGCTGTCAACACAACCTGTTATTTTATTTAGCAATAACGGTAACATAACCACCACAACGTCGTATCGTTATTTCTAAAAAGGATAATCGAACCGAGTAATATTCCATCATCTTTTCCATGCAAGGGACTGTTTGGGGAAAATACAAAAAAAATACATTGGCCATCCCAATAGCATCTCGTTATTTTCCCGAAGAATAAGGTCCGTACCGACAGGAGTGAAGGTGGTGAAAAAGACGAAAACAATAAAGGATATGACCCATGAGTATCGCCTACAAACCCATCGGCTATTTCAGGACACCATTCACCAGCATCAAGGGAATGCCGATTCAACCCATCGGCGCTGAGCAGGTTGAAGGAACCATTGAGATGCTGCCCCAGTTTTGCGAGGGCCTCAGGGACCTGGAAGGGTTTTCCCATGTCTATGTGCTCTATCATCTCCATGAAATCGTGGGATATGACCTCATGGTCAAGCCCTTTCTGGACACCCAGCGCCACGGCATCTTTGCCACCCGATCGCCCAAACGTCCCAACCCGATCGGCCTGTCGGTCATGCGGCTCAAGGAAGTGACCGACAATTCCGTTGTCCTGGGATGCGTTGACGTACTCGACCGTACGCCGGTCATTGACATCAAACCCTATGTGGCTGATTTCGACCGTTGTAACGCCAACCGTTTCGGTTGGTTCGAAGGCAAATCGCAGAATGCCACCCACCACCGCAGCGACAGCCGCTTTGCCGCCTGATCCCGGGGAAGGACACAAAATACAAAAAAACGAAAAAGGTCGTCCTTTTCAAGTAAATCAAACAACAACCAATGCGTTCAGGGCAGGCGGCGATGTAAGGCCGCGTGCCCATTGTTTACCCATACGAGAAATACCAATGGCATCCTTTGTCTTCGTCCATGGCGCCTTTCAAGGCGGCTGGGTCTGGCAGAAACTCGCCCCCCTGCTCTGCGCCCAAGGGCATCAGGTTTATACGCCCACGCTCTCCGGCTGCGCGTATCTCGCCAACGAAGATACGGCCAAGGTCGATCTCGACCGTCTGATCGCCGACATCAGCACCTATATCGAGCTGGAGGATCTCAACGACTTCATCCTGGTCGGCCACAGCTTTTCCGGACTGATCTGCGGCGGTTTGATGATGCGTTATCCCGAACGCATCCGCCAGACGATTTTTGTGGACGCAATCATCCCGCAATCGGCCCGCTCCTTTGTCGATATTGCGGGCGAACAGTTTGCCCAGATGCTTGAGCACCACCGGCTCCCCGACGGGCTCATCCGTCCCTGGCCGGCCAAGGTTTTCGGTATCCCCCAGGAAAAGGCCTCCTGGTTCGAACAACGGTTGCGCCTGTTCAGCCACCAATGTTTCCTCGACCCCTTTCCCGAAGCATTTGACCCGCACAGGGTACCGATCTCCTATATCACCTGTACCGAAACCATGAGTCCGTTCATCCGTGCCATGGTCGGAAAGGCCGAGAAAAACGACTGGCCGCTGAGTTCGCTGACCACCGGACATTGTCCGATGATCACCTGTCCGGACGACCTGGCCTCCCTGATGCTCGCGCAATTGCCGTCGATGTGATGAACGCCATCCAGGGAGGGCTGAGCGCTCTGATCATCAAGCAGTTGGATCATACGCCCCTGCATCTTGAACTCCACGTCCCCGCGGGCGGCACCCTCATCCTCACCGGACCATCCGGATCGGGGAAAACCACGGTGTTGCGCTGCCTCGCCGGACTGGAGCGGATCGACCGGGGCTGGATATTTTTCAACGGGCAATGCTGGAACGATACCGCCACCGCCCACCGGATCAGTCCCCGTCATCGGGAATTGGGATTTCTCTCCCAGGATTACGCCCTGTTCCCGCACATGACCCTAATGGAAAACATTCGTTTTGTGCTCCCCGCAGGCGACAACCCGCTGCCCTATCTTGCCGCCATGGGAATCGACCATCTCGGCAAAAAACGGCCCCACCAGGTTTCCGGTGGAGAGCGGCAACGGGCGGCGCTCTGCCAGACCCTTGCCCGCAGGCCCCGGGTGCTCCTGCTCGACGAACCCTTTTCCGCCCTGGATATTGAAAACCGTTCACATCTGCGGGAATTGCTGCGGCAGGAGCAGCACCAACGCGGCTTGACCATCGTCCAGGTGACCCATGACCTCACCGAAACCTTGTGCAGCACAGCTCAGGTAATGTGCCTGCGCCAGGGGAAGGAGGACCCGGATTGGCTGGACCGGCAGCGCGCCCTGCTGCTCAACGAACTCAAGCGGCTTGACCATGAACGCGATTCGTTCACCGCTCACCCATGAATCTTTTCCACTCTTTTGAGGAGGAAGTATGTCCATTATCCGCACCCTTTGCTGTGCACTCACCTTCTGTCTTGCCTTGGCCTCAGCCTCTTGGGGTGAAGAAGGCCTGATCATCGCCTCCGGCGCCGGCTACAAGCGGCTGGTCAACGAGCTCTCCGCCGCCTTCACCGCCAAAACCGGCATCCAGGTGCAACAGGTCTTCGGTAACATGGGGCAAATTGCTTCCCAGGCCAGGGAAAGCGGCAATTTCGACTTTATGCTCGGCGACAAACGCCATCTGGACAAAACCGGCCTGCCCTTTTCCGGAGAGTATGTGATCGGCAAGGGTAAACTGGTGGTGGCGGTGGCCAAGGAAAGCAAGGCCACCGATCTGGCCGCACTCACCAGCCCGGCGGTGACCCGCGTTGCCATGCCGGATTCCAAGAAGGCCATTTACGGCTATGCGGCCACCGAATACCTGCGCAACAACGGCCTGTGGGAAAAACTCCAGTCCAAGCTGCTGATCGTGGGCACGGTTCCCCAGGTGAGCGCCTATGTGGTCAGCGGTGAAGTGGATATGGGTTTTATCAACCTGACCGAGGCCATGGCCATTGAATCCAAGGTGGCCAAGCTGATCCCCGTGGACGAACAGTACTATTCGCCGATCCTGATTGTGGCCAAACGACTGAAGCAGAGCCCGCAGGCCAAGGCATCCGAGGCCTATATTACCTTTCTCCAGTCCGATGAGGCCAAGGCCCTGGCCAAAAAACATGGACTGTAATGCTTGACGGTTCCTGCATTCTTGCACTTCTTCGCGAACCCGCCACCCGGGATTGCATCATCCTCAGTGCCAAGGTCGCCGCCATCGCCATTCCCCTGCTGGCGGTGAGCGGCGTCGCCTTGGGGTATGTGCTTGGTCGGGGCAAGGGGCGCTGGCTCCCGCTCCTTGATTTTGTGGTCACCCTGCCCCTGGTGTTCCCTCCCATCGCCACCGGTTTTCTCCTGCTGCTGGCCCTGGGGCGGCGCAGTTGTGTGGGTGTTTGGCTCAAGCAGACCCTGGGGGTGGAAATGATCTTCAGCTTCTGGGGCGTGGTGCTCGCTGCCTGCGTTGCCGGATTACCGCTGATCGTCAAGCAGGTCCAGGCCGCCGTCCGCAGAGAGACGACCCGTCTGGTGGAAACAGCCCTGGTGTTGGGCAAATCCCCCCTGGCAATCCTTTTCAGGGTCATTCTCCCCTCCCTGAGAACCAGTATCGCCATCGGCCTTTCCCTGGCCTTTGCCCGTTCTCTGGGTGAGGTCGGGGTCACCCTGATGCTTGGCGGCAACATTGCCGGACGGACCAACACCATCTCCCTTGAAGTCTACAATGCCGTGTTTACCGGCGACTACGAACGGGCCTTTGTCCTCGTCATCCTCTTGGGCCTGCTCTCCCTTGCCCTGATTTTCCTGACCCGACATCTGGCCCGGCAATGAACGCTGACCGGATCTTCCCGGCGGGATCGGCTTTCCCGACCGGGCGGAATCCTTGACGGCAGGAACAAGAAGCTATTCCCTTGAATTCTCTTTTTTGTTGACTCGTTATTTTTTATAAAATATAACATTGGTCATTCAGCAGCCGTAAGCCTGTGACAGCCTTTCCCCCCTGCTTTGGCTGCCATTCCACAATCAAGGAGAACAACCATGAAATCTTCCGCAGTCTACGGAACCATCCTTGCCTTCTGCGGGGCATGCCTCGCGGCTTCACCGCTCTATGCCGAAGGGTACGGTCCGGAACAGGTGGTTATCCAATCCACGATCGATAAAGCAAAGGTTGCCCGGCCGGCGTATCTCCCCCATCACACGCACCAGTGGCTGGATTGCGACGGTTGCCATCACGGCAAAGGCTCTGACGGGAAAAAAGCGGACTACGTTTCGGGACAAAAAATCGAACGCTGCGAAACCTGTCACAATACCAAGACCGGCATGCAAGAGCGGCTGGCCACCTTGAAACGCGCCAGTCACAAACTGTGTATGGAATGTCATCTCCAAAACGACAAAGACCTGGCCCGTTGCGGCGTGTGCCACAACAAGAAATAAGATTCCTTCCTGCAACACGACGCGGATACGACATCCCGTGCCGCATCACTTTCTGTTTGTAACGAACCGGCTTTTTGCTTTTTGCGTTTAAAGGAGTCCCACAAAACTTTTCCAGAATTTCAGTCTTTAAGGAACGAACATGCAAAGCGATCAACAATCAACAGGAATATCGCGGCGACAGTGGATGCTCGGCACCGGCGCCTTGGCCACCACTGCCGCGCTGACTCACCTCGGCGGCTTCTTGCCTTCAGCCCGGGCCCTTGGCGGGCCAACGGAAAAATGGCCCTGGCCCTATGAGAAGCTGGATCCGACCACCACGGCGGAATTGGCCTACAAGGAATGGTACCGTGTTTTTTGCGGGTGCGCGGTGATCAGCAGCGTTTTTACCCAACTGCGGGAAAAAGTCGGCGAGCCTTACACCTCTTTTCCCATCGACGCCTTTGTTTTTCTGGAAGGCGGGATTGCCAGTTGGGGGACGATATGCGGATCCTGTGCCGGCGCCAATATCGTGGCCAATCTGATCATCGGCCCCCGCATTGCCGGGGCCGCGGAAGGGCACCTGATCGGCACCGATGTCATGCAATGGTATTGTGAATCGGCATTGCCGGTCTTCAAACCCAAGGAACCGAAAATTCATGAACCGATCCCCCAGACCATCAGCGAATCCCCACTGTGCCATGTCTCGGTCGGGAAATGGATGGCGATAGCCGACAAACCGATCAACAGTCCGGAACGCAAGGATCGATGCGCCCGGGTCACCGCCAGCGTCGCCTATCATCTGGTGGAATTGCTCAACGCCTGGAAGGACGACGACTATGAAGAGGAAGGCGACTGGGCTCCGAACTCGAAGTACGGCATCAATGCCCAGCCCAACTGCATGGAATGTCATGCCGGTGGGGTGCCAGAGGCTCCGCGGAA
>JBFWIP010000010.1:0-11727 GCA_050255935.1 Desulfobulbus sp. | reverse complement strand
TCCGCCCCGGCACGGGAGCAAACCGGCACATCACAACCCGAAGCCGACCTCTTCGACAGAAACCGGAAGCGGAACCATTATCCGGGAAGGATAGTGGAAGTGCATCGCGATACCCTCCAATCCCAGGTTATTCTTTGCACCCCTGCCGGGCACCATATAAGCGCCATTGTCAGCAACGAAAGCGCCGACCGATTGGCGCTCCAGCCGGGCAATAGGATAACGGCTGAAATCAAGCCCCATGCCGTCAGCCCGCAGACAAACAATACCTACGCAACCAGCAGTATTGACAATTGCTTTTCCGGCGAGATCCTCGGCATAAACCGCGGCAGGGTTTCATGGGAGTGCATCGTCGACATCGGTGGCGGCACCACTATCTATTCACTTGTTTCCGTACACTATGCGGCCACCCTCCGTCTCAAGGTCGGGAAAAAAGTGTGGGTGAGCTTCAACAGCTTTGCGGTTATTCTTCATATCCTCTGATCCCAAGAGAACGTGCTTGGTTTGGTTGTAAGGTGCCAAACCAACCCGCCCTCTATCGGTTCATTCCGATAGAGGGCTTTTTTTATTCACCCGCTCTCCCCTGCCCTCCTTCCCGGCCTTCCCCTTTGAACGCCTTTTCCTTCGTACGGCCCCGAACCCTTCAAAAATGAGCTTCTCCGGTCATAAAAATGTCTCCGATTGGACAAAAATGAACAAAAGCAAACTTCACAAGGAGCGACCGAGCGGCACCCTCACGGCGAAATAGTGCGTAACAACTTAACATTACAAATAAAAAATATAAACGACCTTCCGCAAACAGGACCTTGGCACCAAGATTGCTTGATCAACGATATATTATCGTTTATATAGCGTCAAAGGGGAAAGAGTCGATACACACCCCTCCCCCCGATGTTGGCAGGATTGGACAATAAGGAACATCCAATGAAGACAACAAAGCCCCCGACAGCGACAAACAACCAAGGAGCGGCAGTGCCCATCAAAATCACCGGCAGAGTGACCAGGCCGATATCTTTTTCCCTGGAGGCCCTGCAATCCATGGATTGCCTCGACACCGGGACCCTCCCCATGATCTGCGGCAGTGGAGAGCCCAAAGGGAGAATCGGCAACTGCCGGGGAGTCCTTCTCGCCGATCTGATCAACCAGGCCGATGTACTGATAACGGCGCACAACGACACCAAGAAGATGTATGTGGTGGCCGCCTCCGATGACGGCTACAAGGCCGTCTTTTCCTGGCAGGAGATCTTCAACTCCTCCAACGGCGAGGGAATCGTGATCGTACTCGAAAAAGACGGCCGCCCCCTGTACGACGGCTGCGGGGAAGTGGACCTGATCTCCGCCAACGACCATCTCACCGGGCCCCGTTATGTGCGCCAACTAAAGACGGTTGAGATCATCATGGTCGAATAATATTTTTTTGACTCTCGTTATTCTTAATATGAACAACGATACCGTGCAATAGCTTTCCTGGCACGGCATATCGTTCAACACGTAACTTCAATCAGTTCGCCTTTCGTTATTCAAAATAATCATAGCGAAAAACAACGAGACGGATTGTGCACAATCAAGGAGGATCCCATGTTCAACCACAAAGCGTTTGATCGGCATTTACATGCAGCGGCCGCTTTTCATGGACATCTTTGCCTGGGCCAGGTGATCGGCGTACGTTTGGCCATGCTCGGTCTGGAACTGGTGGGCATCACCGATCCCCTGGGAGCGGACCGCAAAAAACTCATTGTGTTTGTCGAGATCGACCGGTGTGCCGCCGACGCGATCATGACCGTGACCGGTTCCCGGGTCGGCCGCCGCAGCCTCAAGATTGTCGACAACGGTAAGATTGCCGCCACCTTTCTCAACCTGGAGACCGGCGCCGCCTACCGCATCTTCGCCCGCTCCGATGCCCAGGACAAGGCCCTGGCCCTCCATCCGGACCTGGACGAAAAAACCGCGCAAATGCAGGCCTACAAGGAAATGGATGACGCCGACCTCTTTGAGGTGCTGCCGGTTCGGGTACCGATCAAGTGCGAAGACATGCCCGGAAGCCCCACACGCAAGGTCCGCTGCGAGGACTGCGGAGAAATAGTGCACGACCAAAGGGACGTGCTGAAAAACGGCCGCACCCTCTGCCGCACCTGCGCATCGGGCACCGCCTATTACGCTGTCGAGGTTCCCCGTCCTGAACGCCTCCCGGAGGCAGTCGGGCAATAGACACCTTTGCCCCCTAGAGACACCATGCATCCCCTTGACTGGAACATCGCCTGGCAGGAGGCGCGCAAAAAGAAGCGGCACAACCACAGCGACAGCGCCCATTGGAACAAAAGGGCCGCCTCTTTTGCCCTGAACGCCAAAAAAAGCAATTACGCCGACGAATTTCTCCGCCTGCTGAATCCGCGCTCCGATTGGAGCGTGCTCGATGTGGGGTGCGGCGCCGGCACCCTGGCCATCCCCCTAGCGCCTCTGGTGCGACGGATCACGGCCATCGATTTTTCGGAAAACATGATTGCCCTGCTCAACGCTCAATGCGCGGAAAAGGGCTTGGCCAACGTCCATACCAGCATCACCGGTTGGGATGACGACTGGGACCAGGCGGGCATCGCCCAACACGACGTGGTCATCGCCTCACGCTCGCTGGTGGTCGACGACCTGCGCACCGCCCTGATGAAGTTGAACATCAAGGCACGTCAGCGGGTCTATATCGTCTCGCTGGTCGGCGACGGCCCCTTTGACCGCCGCATCTTCAATGCCATCGGCCGGGAACTCGATCGCGGGCCGGACTACATCTACGTCTACAACCTGCTCCACCAGATGGGCATTCATGCCGAGGTCCGGTTCGTCCTCAACGGCGGCGGCAAAAAGGTCTATCAAGACATTGACGACGCGGTGGAGAAATTCCACTGGATGCTCAACGATATCAACGAGGAAGAAGAGCGGCGCCTGCGGGACTATTTTGAACGCAACTTCACCAAAACCCGGGAAGGCTGGGCCCTCTCCTATTGCCATACCGTCCGTTGGGCGGTCATTGACTGGACCAAGAAACAATGAAAATCAACGCGCGTCAATTCGACACCATCGCCCGCTCTGTCTTTGCCCCGGTTTATCCGGTTATCGCCAGCCAGATCATCCAGTATACCGGAATCACCAGCGGCTCCTGCCTCGATGTCGGCTGCGGCCCCGGTTATCTCGGGGCGGCATTGGCGCGCCAAACCGATCTCTCCCTGATTTTTTTCGACCAATCCGAAGAAATGCTCCAACTGTGCGAGCGCACCATCGATGAAAACGGTTTGCGGGGCCGGGCCGGACTGCTGCCGGGCGACACTGGCTCCATCGCCTTGCCGGACGGCTCCGTGGATCTCATCATCAGCCGGGGATCGATCTTCTTTTGGGAGGATCTCACCCAGGCCTTGCGCGAAATGCACCGGGTGCTGGCACCGGGCGGCAAGACCTTCATCGGCGGTGGCTTCGGTTCGGCGGCACTGAAGGAATCGATTCGCCGCCAGATGGCCGAACGTAACCAGGGCAAGGATCAGTTTGGCCAGAAGATGCGGGCAAACCTCGGACCGGAGATGCGCTCCCGGTTCGAGCAGGCCCTCCGGACCGCGGCCATCCCCAATTTCGAGATCCTGCAGAACGAGGAAATCGGTCTGTGGATCATGATGCACAAACCCGTCGACAATACCCACGATTCATGAAGCACCAAAAGGAAGGAAGCATGCAAGAGCAGTCCCCAAAAAAACAGCCGTCCCAAAAAACAGTGGCCATCGGGAGCCTGGCCACTGCCCTTGTCCTGGCCGCCTCAACCATGGCCACAGCCGCCGACACACCGCAAACCGAAACCAGCCAGAATCTGCAGGCAATTGTGGTGGAGGACACCAGTGACAATCAGCGCGAGGATCTCAAGCCCGACAGCATCACCAACCTCTACCGAGTCGAGTCCAGCGCCCGCTTCGGTACCGAGGTGTTCACCGAAAAGGAGATCAAGGCCCTCCATCCGAACAATGTCTTTGACCTGCTGGACAAGGCCGCGGGCATCAACCTGATCTACCAGGGGCGACGCAGCCCCTATATCGTCGAGGAACGGGGCGGCGGCTCCTTCACCTACATCATCGACGGCGCGGTTCTCCCTCCGTCGGCCAACCGCATCCTCTACAGATTTCCGGTCGCCGCCATCGAGGAGATGCAGATCGTCCGTGGCTCCACCGGCCTGACCCTGGGGCCGTCGATACCCATCGGGGCCTCCAATTCCGGTTCCGGCCTCAACACCGGCTTCATCATCATCCGCACCAAGCAACCGAAACAAACCGAAGGGGTCCTGACCGCTTCCGCGGAAAAGGCCATCGGCGGGCATCCGGTGGAAACCAACGAAAGCCTTTTTGTCGGGACCCGTTTCGGGGAAGCCAAGGACGGCGGCGAGCCCGGACCGGTCCAGGGGTATCTGGCGGCTCTGGGCACCGCGATGGACCGCCCCAGTCAGGACACCTGGTTCGACGGCCGCAACAACAGGGGCGGCATGGGCAGTGCCGGATTCACCTTCGGCAAATTCGACATCAACATGATGGTCTACAAGGATTCCGGCGAATTGGAAATGCAGCGCGGCATTGCCACCGACGGTTCGCTGATGGCGCAAAAATGGTGGTACGATCCCGTGGAAACCACGATCTACACCAGCGACATGGCCCTGCGCTGGACGCCTGACCAGACCACCTTGTTCAACATTTTCAAAACCGAATACGACCAGACCGAGCATGACGGTACCTTCGGGTCATCCGCCACCACCACCCTAAACGACTTCAACGAGGAATCCACCGGTTTCGGCCTGCGCCACAACGCCCGCTTCGGCAACACCCTGCTCCAGGCCGGCTGGCAGATGTCCAACAGCACCGGCTTCGGCCCCAACCTGAGCAGCAACTATACCCGCTACGACACCACCATCAACGGTTGGTCCGCCTCGGTGGAGCAGAAGCTGTTTGAGGAACGGCTCACCCTCGACGCCGGTTACCGCCGGGACAGCAAGCACATCGACAACTCCAGCCAATCCGCAGCAAAAGACAAGGCCAACAACGACGTCGACATGGCGCCCGCCAATATCTATGCCCTGGGCGCCCGGTGGAAAATCAACGAGTTGTTCGCCCTCAACGGACGCTATTACTACGGCGACCAGGGGACCTCGGAAGACTTTGACATGCGCCCCCTGAAAGGCGATCTCCATGCCGAGCGCCAGGAACGCATCGAGGTGGCCCTGGAAGCAACCATCGCCCCCTGGTTTCAACCCACCCTCACCTGGTTCGACGTCGATACCGAAAACGCCAAGTCCGCCACCAACACCACCTATGTCGACAACGGGACAACCTACTATTATTACACCGAATCCGACGAACTACGGCGCGGCCTGGAACTGATGATCAAGGGCACCATCTGCAAGAATACCACCTACAAATTCAGCTGGACCCGCATGATCGACGCCGAAACGACCTCAAACGGCGTCACCACCGATGCCATCGGCCTCAGCACGCCGGAAAACCTGTTTGGATTGGCCCTCAGCCACAATTGGGCTCCCTATCGCTTCAATCTCTCGATCAAGCAGGTCGACAAATGGACCCAAACATCCAGCCCCAAGGGGACCTATAACGTCGACGGCATCGGTGACTACACCCGTGTCGATGCCAACATCCAGCGCGACTTCCAACTCGGCGAAACCCTGCTGACCGCCACCCTGTTCGGCCGCAACCTCGGGGACGACAACTATTCCACCCGCTATGTCACCGGCTACTACCCCGACCGGGGCCGGACCGTCGGCCTGGAACTGTCCTGGGCGTTCTGATCGGAGGTTTCGTCCATGCAACCAAACGATGTCCTCTTGTACAACGAAGTGGCCCTGGGGGTGAACGCCCCCATCTACGCCTACTATGCCGAGCGGATCGTCGCCGAAACCGGCGTTGCCGAGGGACGCTGTCTTGATGTCGGCTGCGGAGGCGGCTACCTGGGCCTGGCCCTGGCCAGGATCACGGCCCTTGATTTCGTCTTTTTTGACCAGTCGCCGGAAATGCTGGCCTGCGCCGAGGAGAATATCATCCGTTTTCAATGCGGCAAGCGCGCCCGCACCCTGCGGGGCCGGGTACAGGCGATCCCCCTGGAAGATGAATCGATGGATCTGGTGATCAGCCGGGGCTCGGTACCGTTCTGGGACGATCTTGCCACCGCCTTCAGCGAGATTCACCGGATCCTCCGTCCGGGCGGCCGGGCCTATATCGGCGGCGGCCTGGGGGATCCTGCGACCCGGGCCGAGGTGGAAAAACAGCGTGAACTGGCCCCTCCTCAGTGGCGGAGCAGGGCTCCTCGCCCGCCGCACCACGACAACCACCATTACGCCGATGCCCTGACCCGGGCAGGCGTCCATCCCTTTGCGGTCAACCGCAGCGATGAGGGGTTGTGGATCAGCTTTTCCAGGGAAGCCCAATGACGGCAATACACCCGGCACAAGTCAACGACCTGCGGGAAGCGGCCCCGATCCTCAGCGAGGCGACGGCGGTACTCCTCCAGGCCTATGGACCGGCATTGGAGAGTTTGAGCGTGGAGCGGCTGGTGGTGGGTGTTTTCTTTGTCGGGGTCAAGCTCTCCAACGGCCGGGGCGGGGTGGCCTACACTCCGCCTGAAGCAGTGCAGAACGCCGGTCGCCGCATCCTCAAGGGCGGAGCGCCCACGGTACGGGGGATGCGGGTGAGCCGTGTCCTGGCAGGCGACCTTGCCCACCCCTTCGCCGGGGTGATCCGGCTGGCGACCCTCAACGGTCTGTCCGCCTCCCTGTTCGAGTACGGCCGATACAGCCTGGATGGCGGCGATGACCTCTCCACCATGGATGCACTCTTTCGCGGACGCCGGGTCTGCATGGTGGGCGCGATCATCCCCCTGCTCAGGCGGATCAGGGACCTGCGGCCGGCGGCAGTGACCATCATCGACCGCAAAAAGGAAACCAAGGAGGAGGCCGAGGCCGGTTACGGCACCTTTGTGCCGCCGGAACAGACCGCCATGGCCTTGAATGCCTGCGAAACCGCGGTCTTCACCGGCGCCTCGGTGGCCAACGGTTCCATCGGCGAACTGCTGGCAATGACGCCTCCTGGGGCGGCGGTGGCCGTGGTCGGGCCGAGCGCGGGCTTTGTGCCCGAGCCGCTCTTCGCCCGGGATGTGGCCATGGTCGGCACCTCCATGATCATCGATATCGACCGTGCCCTGGACCTGCTGGCCGAGGGGGGCGGCGGCTACCGCCTCTTCGACGGCTGCGTCCGCAAGATCAACCTGCTCAATCTCCCCCGGCTCCATCAACTGGGCCTGGCGAGATCGTGTTAACTTTTGGAACCAACAATGAATAAACCTTCCTTTGATATGTCCCCCAACCTGGTGGAACAGACCGGCAAAGTGCCCCCTGCCCTTTGCCGGGACTGCGCGAACGCCGCCCACTCTTCCTGCCTTGCGGAATGAGGGACGTCATGCAGCAGTATCTTTTTTCCGTTTTCGCCGCGTTCTCCCGGCTTCCACGCAGATCGGCCCTGTCCGGATGGTTTCTCCCGGGCCTGTTCGTTCTCCTGCTCCTGACGCAGACGGTCCCGGATCTGCAGGCGCGGGAGATCGTCGACATGAGCGGTCGCAAGGTGAATATCCCCGACACCATCACCAAGGTGGTGGCCGCCTCTCCGCCGGCGACCTACCTGCTCTATGCCGTCGATCCCTCCCTGCTGGCCGGGATCAACTTCCCGCTCTGGGCCGGCGAAAAAAAATACACCGTGCCCGCCTACAGCCATCTCCCTGTGATCGGAGGTCTGGCCGGCCAGGGCCGAACCCTCAACCGCGAGATGTTGTTCCGGGTCAAGCCCGACCTGATCCTCTTCTGGACCTGGAGGGAGGACGCCGCCAACAGCAAATTCATGGCCGCCATGACAGCGCTCCCCTTCCCCATGGTTACGGTCCGGATGAATTCCATTGCCGACTATCCGGCGGCCCTGGCCTTTACCGCCGACCTGGTCGGCCGCAGGGAACGGGGTGAAGCCTTGCGCCGCTACGCCCAGGCAGTCGTGGACGAGGCCAGGCGAATCGCCGCCTCCATCCCGGAAACCGACAAAGTCCGGGTCTACTATGCCGAGGGCACCGACGGCCTGAGCACCGAGCGTTCACAATCGATCCACGCCGAGCTGATCCCCTTGGCCGGCGGGATCAACGTCCACCAGGGCGCGGAAAGGGACCATTACGGCATGGAAAAGATCTCCATGGAGCAGTTGCTGCTCTATGATCCCCAGGTGATCCTGGTCAAGGAAAAGACCTTTTTCGCCCGCGTCTTCACCGATCCGCGCTGGCAAAACCTGCGGGCGGTCAGGGACAAGCGGGTCTACCTGATCCCCCATGAGCCGTTCAATTGGTTCGACCGCCCCCCCTCGTTCATGCGCCTTCTGGGCATCAAATGGCTCCTGCACCTCCTCCATCCGGACCGATACCCGGTGGATATGGTGGCGGAGGCCCAATCCTTTTACACACTTTTTCTCGGCGTCGACCTGAGCGAGGCCCAGGCCAAGGAAGTTCTTTTTCCATGAAACGGTTGGCACTCCCCCTCTTGGCCCTGCTTTTGGCGGCGGCAGTCCTTATCTCGCTCTATCTCGGCAAATACCGGGTGCCGCTGGCGGATATCCTCGCCTTTGCCGGCTGGAAACTGTTCGGCCACGGCTCGCTTGCCCCCGAACAGTCCGGCCTGATGGCCAATATTCTCCTCGACATCCGTTTGCCGCGCATTGTAGCCGCCATCCTCATCGGTTCGGCGCTGTCGGTTTCCGGCACCGCCTTCCAGGCCCTGTTCATCAACCCGCTGGTTTCCCCCGGATTGCTGGGCGTGCTTGCCGGGGCCTCCTTCGGCGCGGCCCTGGGAATGGTCTGCTCCCAGAATTGGTTCATCGTCCAATGTTCCACCCTGGCCTTCGGCTTTGCCGCAGTCGGGGTGGCGGTGACCATTGCCCGCATCTTCCGGGGCACCTCGATCATCATGCTGGTTTTGGGCGGCATCATCAGCGGCGCCTTCTTCACCGCCTCGCTCTCCATCGTCAAGTACGCAGCCGATCCCGCCAACCAGCTGCCGGCCATCGTTTACTGGCTGATGGGCAACCTCTCGGCCGTGGATGGCCGCACCATCGGCCTGATCAGCCTGCCCATGCTGGCCGGCGTGCTGGTGCTGATCGTCAACGGCGGCCGGCTCAACGTGATGAGCATGGGCGAGGAGGAGGCGCGGGCCATGGGGATCAACGTTAGCCGGGTGCGGATGACCGTCATAATTCTTGCCACCCTGATCAGCGCCCTCACCGTGGTCATCGGCGGCATTATCGGCTGGGTGGGGCTGATCATCCCCCATATCTGCCGCATGCTGGTCGGCCCGGACAACCGGTTGCTGCTGCCCGCGGCCGCCCTGACCGGGGCGATCTATCTCCTGGTGGTGGACAATGTCTCCCGCCTGGTCTTCACCTTCGAGATCCCCACCGGCATCGTCACCTCGCTGATCGGCATCCCCTTTTTCGTCCTGGTGCTGAACAAGGCCCAGAAGGGGTGGCGATGAATACCCTGCTCCAGGCCCTGGCCCTTCGTTTTGCCTACGGCGAGCGCGTCATCCTGCGTGATGTCAGCCTGGATTTCCGCGCCGGCGAGGTGGTATCCCTGCTCGGTCCCAACGGCAGCGGCAAGACAACCCTGCTCAAAACCCTGCTCGGGCTGCTCAAGCCGCAAAGCGGCATGGTCCATTTTGAAGGGCGTTTGCTGCAAAGCTACAACCGCAGCGAACTGGCCAAGCGGATTGCCTATGTGCCCCAGGTCCACCGCGAGGCCTTTGCCTACACCGTGAAAGACGTGGTGCTCATGGGCCGCATGCCCTATCACGGCCTGTTCTCCACCTACAACCAAAGGGACCGGGAAATCGCCGAGGCGGCCATGGCCCGGCTCGACATCCTCAAGCTGCGCGACCGGGCCTACACCGAGATCAGCGGCGGGGAACGCCAGTTGACCCTGATTGCCCGGTCGATCGCCCAGGGAGCCGAGGTGTTCATCATGGACGAGCCGGTCAACGGCCTGGATTACGGCAACCAGATGCGTCTGTTGGCCGATATCAACCGGCTCGCCAAGGATGGGCTGACCTTTATCATGACCACCCACTTTCCCGATCATGCGCTGATGACCGCCGATCGGGTCATTTTGTTCGACAGCGGCGCCGTCATTGCCGACGGCAGGCCGGAAGACGTGATTACCCGGGACAGCCTGCGCGGCCTCTACCGCATCGAGGTCAACGTGGCGGCCATCCCCGGAACAAACGGCACCAGCAGGGTCTGTGTTCCCGCCTGGGCCATGTGAGAAATTGTCCATGGAGTATCTGCATCAAATCCTCGATTACGGCGTTCTCGGGCTGCTGCTCTTTTTAAGCGTGGTGGCGCTGGCCCTGGCCCTGGAACGATTTTTCGTCTACCGCGCCATCCGGGTGGAACAGTTTGCCGACCGGAGGGAACTGGAGTTGCGCCTGACCGGCAAACTGCACCTGATCGCCACCATCGGCGCCAATGCCCCCTACATCGGCCTGTTGGGCACGGTGACCGGAATAATGCTCACCTTTTACGACATCGGCACGAGCGGTTTCGACACCACCAAGATCATGACCGGGCTGGCCCTGGCCCTCAAGGCAACGGCCCTGGGATTGCTGGTGGCCATCCCGGCGGTGACCCTCTACAACCTGCTGTTGCGGCGCTGCAAGGTGCTGCTGATGCAATGGGATATCCGCCATGGATGAAAAGAGCTTTGATTATCTCAACGTCATCCCCTTGGTGGACGTGATGCTGGTGCTGCTGACCATCGTCCTCACCACCTCGACCTTTATCGCCACCGGCGGCATCCAGGTGGAACTGCCCAAGGCATCCGCCACCAGCCAGCCGATGGAGTTGCATCCGAAAACAGTGGTGATCGACCGCGAGGGACGAATCTGGCTCGATGGGACCATGATGAGCCTGGACGAATTGTCCACGACCCTGGGCGGTGCCGACCGGGAAACCCCGGTTCTGGTCCGCGCCGACAAAAGCCTGGCCCTGCAGGGGTTTGTCGATGTCTTTGCCGCCATCAAGGAACTCGGCTTCACCCACCTCAGCCTGCAAACCGAACAGAGCCCATGACTCCCCTGACCAAGGCCTTCCATCTGTCGCTGTCGCTGCACCTGATGCTCGCGGCAGCCCTTTTCCTCGGGCAGCGGTTGCTTGCCGAGGAAACACCGCCCCTGGTCATCGATTTTTCCCTGGCCCTTTCCGAGGCCATGGCCGGAGAACCGGATCAACCGCCCGGCCCTCCCGCTGCCCCGGCCAAGACACCTGCACCGCAACCCAAGGCAGTGGAAAAAACGGTGGAGCCCGTCAGCAAGCCGGTGACGAAACCGGTTAAAATCGTCAAGAAAAAGCCCCTTCCCCAAAAAACGAAACCGAAAACAAAAAAGGTACGCAAAGAGCCGCCTCCCCTGGTGGAAACCAGCAAGGACCCGGCCCCCCTGGCTGAGAACGAGCCTGGGGGCGCGCCCACGGATGCCAGCGCGGCCGCCCCAACCGCCGCCGGTTCCCAAAGCAATCAAGCCACGGCCACGGGCGGCTCAGGTGCCAAGGGCGGCAACCGTGGCCAGGGAAACGGCATCCGCTATGATTTCAGCTATGTGCGCCAGCGGATCCTCAGAAACCTGCATTT
>JBFWIP010000009.1:1530-36277 GCA_050255935.1 Desulfobulbus sp. | reverse complement strand
ACTCAGGGCGTCGGCATAATCAAAGGAGGCAATCTGCTGCCCCAACGTACGGATTGGGTCGCCGTAGGCCGCCTGCAACAGGGCCTGTTGTTCGTCGAACAGATCGTTGACCGCACTGTTCTCCACCGCCAAAAAGGTCTCCAGGCGTTGCAGTATTTCTCGCGCCTGTTGCCGATCGGGCCTGCTGCCCGCCTCGGTGGCAGGCGGTTCGGCCGGGATCAATCCGACGTCCCGGCAAAAGGACCGCAGCGCCGGATGCAACTCGTCGATGTGGAGCAAAAGGCTGCTCTCCGTGGCCCCATCCATGGCTTTTTTTTCCAGGACCGCCGCAATCCGTTCGACATGCCGGATGCCCAGGGTGGCGGCAACCCCCTTCAGGGCATGCGCCTGTTCGCGCAACCCGGTCCAATCGCGGAGATGGTATAGGGAAGTCAGTAATTCGGCATCATCACCATGTTGCTCCACAAACTGGCTCAGCAGGCGGCGGTAGGCCTGCTCGTCACCCCGCAAACGCCCCAGGCCCGCCTCGAAGTCGAGCCCGTCAATGGCCCGGAGTTGATTGCCGATTCCGGGGCCGCTTTCTCCGGATGCCGCTGCCGCCGGGGAAAAAACCTGCTCCCGATGAGGCGGATTTCCGGCCGGGAGCCATTTGTCCAACAGGGTCTTGAGTTTCTCGAGTTCAATCGGTTTGGCGATATGGTCGTTCATGCCCGCCTGCAGACAGCGTTCCCGGTCCTCGCTGAAGGCGTTGGCCGTCATGGCCAGGATGGGCAGGGCCTGTTTTCCGGGCAGTCCGCGGATCGCCTTGGTGGCTTCAAGGCCGTCCATCACCGGCATTTGGATATCCATGAAGACCAGGTCAAACGGTTCCTGCTCAACCTTGGTCAGCGCATCCGCGCCGTTTCCGGCCACCGTCACCTCCATTCCCATGGATTCGAGCAGCATATGGGCGACCTCCTGATTGACGAAATTATCCTCCACCAGGAGGATTCTTGCCCCACGCCGTGGTTCCTGGGGCTGTTCCATGGCCGGGGCGGTCGGCTCAACCGGAACCTCCGGGGGGATGATTTCCACCAGGGTGTCCAGCAGTTGCGACGGAGTGACCGGTTTCACCAGGATTTTGCGAATGCCGGCGTCTCGGAGGGACTCCGGTGAGGGCGCCCTCCCCTGGGCGATGACCAACACCACTGCCGGCTTTGTTTGCAGGTCGTGGCCGGCCAGTTGTTTTATGAGCGCAATACCGTCGAAATCGGCCAGCTGCCAGTCGGTCACCACCAGGAAAAAAGGCGCGCCGCTTCGGTCGGCCCGGCTGATCAGTTCCAGGCCAGCCGCACCGGTCGCCACCGTTTGGGCCCGCATGCCGATTTCCTCCAGCATGGCCGCCAGGGTTTCCCGGGCTTCGGTCGAATCGTCGATCACCAGGACCGCCCGCCCTTGCAGGGCCACAACCTGCGACCGGTGGTTGCGGGCCTTGGCCGACGGCTTGAAGGGGATCTCCATCCAGAAGGTCGTGCCTTGTCCCTCCCGGCTTTCCACGCCGATTTGCCCCCCCATCAGCTCAACCAGTTTTTTGCTGATCGCCAGGCCCAGCCCGGTGCCGCCATAGCGTCTGGTGGTCGAGGCGTCGCCCTGTTCGAAAGGCTTGAAGACCCGACCCAGCTGATCTTGGTTCATGCCGATTCCGGTATCCGCCACTGCAAAACGGAGGACCACCTTGTCTGGGCGTTCTTCGCAAACGCTGGCGGTGATGTCGATAACCCCCCTGTCGGTGAATTTCACGGCATTGCCCAGCAGGTTGAGCAGGATCTGGCCCAAATGCGGGCCGTCGCCGCGGAGGACCTTGGGGATGTGGTGGAGATCGACTCGAAGCTCGATGTTTTTTTCCGCAACCTTGTCCGCGATGATGCCGCAGACCTGATCGACCACCCGTGCGGGCTCGAAGTCATTGATATCCAGTGTTGTCTTGTTGGCCTCGATCTTGGAAATATCGAGAATGTCGTTGATGACATGGAGCAGATGGCGGGAGGCAACGGCCAGTTTATCCAGCTGATGCGTCTGTTGGGGGGACAGGGGGTCGCGTTTGATCAAGTGGGCAAAGCCGAGGATGGCGTTCATCGGCGTGCGGATTTCATGGCTCATGTTGGCCAGGAACTCGGATTTGGCGCGGTTTGAGGCCTCGGCCGCCTCTTTTGCCCTACGCAATGTTTCCGAGACATTGCGTTCTTCGGTGATGTCTTCGACCATCCCCACAAGCCCTTTGGAGATATCGGCGCGATCGATAACCCGGGCCCTCATTCTGGCCCAGAACCGGCTGCCGTCTTTGCGGAGCAACTCATGCTCCCCTTGAAAAACACCCGAATTCAGCAGTTGTGCATGCACTTCCCGGCCAATTTCCTGAAACATGGCATCACTGGGATACCAGAGGCGGGTGGTTTGGCCCAGCAATTCACCGGGGAGATAGCCGAACAATTCCTCCATCCTTTGGTTGCACCGCAGAATAGTCCGGTCCTGGATGAACACGATTCCGGTAATGGCGGCATCGAAGATCGCCTGCTGTTCCGCTGCCGCGTGACGCAACTCCATCTCGATTCGTTTCCGGGCCGTGAGGTCGGTATGAATGCCGATAGCCCTTTTGGGCCGGCCATCCGGGGTTGTTTCGACCACCTTGCCACGGCTGAGTACCCAAACGAAATGGCCGTTTTTTGCCTGCATGCGGAACTCCAGCTCGATGCTCCCTTTCCCCGCCATGAGTTGCCGGGTGGACTCGGCAATCCCCTCCCGGTCCTCGGGGTGGATGAGGTCAAGGCCGCTGACATACTGGTTGGCCGCCAGCTCTCCCGGCGCATAGCCCAGCATTCGGTAATAGGTCGGGCTGCAGTAGAGCTCACCCGTGTCCATGTTCCAATCCCACAAGCCATCGCTGGTGGCGTCGAGGGCAAGGGCATGGCGCTCCTCGCTGATGCGGAGTTGTTCATTCACCCTATCCAATTCCGCGGTCCGGGCCTTGACCAGTTCTTCAAGATGGGCCAGAATGTCGTGGTTGGCGCGGTTGGCGGTCTCGGCCTCTTCCAGAGCGGCTTCCAAGGCGGCTTGGTGTTTTTTTATATCGGAGACATCGCGAAGAATGCCGACAGCATGCCATTCGTCGTTCAATTGTACGGAGGAGAGGGCCAGGGAAATAATGATCTCGCGGCCGTCTCGATGCAGGGCCTTGAGCTCGAGGGTGTTGCCGATCGCCTTTCCCTTCCCGCTTTGGATGAAACGGGCGAATGCCCTCTGGTGCTCCGAATGGTACCGGGGAGGAGCGAGCAGTCGGTGGAGGTTTTTCCCCAGCGCTTCATCGGCCCGGTAGCCGAGCATCCGTTCCGCGGCCGGATTCCAGTAGGTGACGGCGCCCTTGCTGTCTATCATCAGAATAGCGTCCAGGGCGGAATCGGTGATAGTTTTGAGCCGTTGTTGACTCTCTTCAAGGGCCCGTTCCCTCTTTTTTCGCTCGGTGATATCCTGCCAGACAGCGGAAACGAGTTTTTTGCCATAGAGGGAGAGGGGACGCAGGGTCAATGCGACATCGAGGAAGGTCCCGTTTTTATGACGATGCCTTGTTTCGCGCGAATATTTTCCCTCCCGGAACAGGCGTTCGTGCTCGGAGAAGATATCTGCGGAGGAAAATTCCGCCTGGACGTCAGCAACCCGGAGACGGGCAAACTCCTCGTAGGTATAGCCCAGCCCGGTATGGGCAATGCAGTTGAAGTCGACAAAACGTTGACTCTCCATATCGACCAGAACAATGGCATCCGTGGTTTGGGCGAACATGGTGGCAATGAGCTGATCGCGGGCCTTGATCGCCTCCAGGGTGTGGCGGCGCCGGGCCACATCGGCCAACCTGTGGACAATGGCCTCTGCAAGGTCCCACTCCTCCCGCATGAAAGGGCCTTCGTCCTCCCAAGACCGCGCCGCCCTGTAGGCGATGGTAAGCTGCAGGGTTTCCCCGTGCCCGGTGACGGCCTCCGCCGTCTGCATCCATTCCGATTCGCGGAAACCTGCCGTGGCATAGGTTGCCTAGCCATGGCGGATCCTGGCGGCGGTGATCTCGGGGTATTGCCATCCCGGGGGAATTTGCTCCACCACCTGCTGTAACTGTTCGGCAAAGGAACCATGCACGTCCTCGGTCAGGGCAAAAACGCGGTACAGGCATTGTTGTTCCTTGACCCGTTCGCGGAGATCCCGTTGTTCCCGGCGGCGTTCGGTGATGTCGCGGGCAATGCAGAGCACGCCGATCAGGGAGCCGTCTTCATTCTTGATCGGGGTTTTGACCGCCTCGAACAGCCTTTGTCGCTTTCCCTCGGCAAATGAAAGCCATGATTCACTGATCGTCGGTTTTCCCGTGGCCATGGTCTGCAGATCGCTTGCGCGGAAGCAATCGGCCATTTCCCCGGGAAGAAGATCGTGGTCTGTTTTTCCTGTAATGTCCTCTTGTCGTGCCCCGAAAAATTGTTCGCAGACCGGATTGCAGACCAAATAACGGCCCTGGGAATCCTTGACACACAGCAAGTCGGGTATGCCCTGCAGCAGGGCGTGGAGCTTGGCCCTTTCACGCTGCAGATTGCCGGTCACCTGGAGTTGCTCGGTGATATCGTTGATGGCGGTGAGCAGGGCCCGATGGTGCTGATAGTTGATCAGGGTCGAGGAAACCAGGGCCTCGAAAACCCTTCCCTTGGCATTGATGAACGAAAGTCGGAGGTCATGGGCTTTGCCTTCGCGCCGGAGCAGCTCCAGCAATTGTTGACGTGCTTCCGGGTTGGTATAGAACTGCTCCACCGGTTGGCCGAGCATCTCCTCCCTGCGGATGTGGAATTTTTCTTCCGCCCGGGCGTTGAGAAAACAGAACCGCCCCTCTTCAAGGGTGCTGACGAACAGGGGGAAGGGTGCCTGTTCCAGGAGGGTGTGGTCAATGGATGTTTCCTCCTCCTCGACCGGGCCCCCGGTCAAGCCGAAAGCCATGGCCTGGACGAGGTCATGGGAGGAGACGAGGCCGACCAGCACCCCGGAGCAATCCACCACCGGGTAGTTGCGGATGTTGTGGTCGAGCATGCCGGTCGCGGCTTCCGCCAAGGTGGTATCCACCGCAACGGTCCGGATCGGGCTGGTCATGACCTCCCCAAAGCGGCGCTGGCGTTGTTCCGGGGGGTAGAGGAACAGGCGGGCCAGGTCCCTTTGGCTGAGAATGCCCACCGGTCGTTGTTGCTCAACCGCGACGATGGCTTCGGCAAAGCGGTCATGCATGTGTTTCAGGGCTTGTTGCAGGGGCGTGTCCGGTTTCAGGGCGCAGAGGGGGCGCCGCATGACCGAGCCCACCCGGACCTGCGCCGCCGGGGCTTGGAGGTCGAGGTGCCGGTGAAAATCGGTTTCGCTGACCACGGCCAGGGCACGCTTTTGTCCGTCGACCAGGACCAGATGGTGGACATTGCGGCGCAGGCAGACCTGGTAGGCTTCCCGGCAACTGAGGCCTTCGCCGACAATAACCGGTTTGGCCATGATCTCGCGCAACGGCGTTTGCGCCTCCCGGTTGGCGTGCAGTGCCCCGAGGAGAATCCGTTCGGTGATGATCCCCAGAGGATGGCGTTGGTCATCGAGCACCAGGAGGGAGGAGAGGCGGGTGCGGACGATCAGGCGGACCGCCGCAAGCAGGGTGTCGTCCGGCGAAAGAGACTGCAGCCGGTGGGAGGCGATGGCGGTCAACGGAGTGCCCTGATCGGTCCAGTAGCGTTGCATGCCTCATTCCTCGCTTGTGTTATCGGCGAGTTGTTGCTGAATGCGGATAAAGGCGGGTAGCTCGGTTGCAAAGGCATCGACCACCGCCGGGTCGAAATGCTTGCCGCGCTGTTCAAGAAGGAAGTGGGTCGCCTTCTCCACTGGCCAGGATTGCTTGTAGACCCGCGGCGTGGTCAGGGCGTCAAAGACGTCGGCCAAGGCCATCATCCGGGCGGAAAGCGGAATTTCCTCCCCTTTGAGCCCGAACGGGTAACCGTTGCCGTCCCATTTTTCGTGGTGGTAGAGGGCGATTTCCTTGGCCGTTTCCAAAAAGAGGAGCGATTCCGGTTTGCCGTCCTCTGCAGAGAACCTGGAGTGATGCGTCAGGGTGGCGTTGATGGCCCGTTCGATGGCATCGCCGCCAACCTGACAATGGGTTTGCATCCGTGCCCACTCCTCGGGATTGAGCTTGCCGGGCTTGAGAAGGATCTGGTCCGGGATGCCGATTTTGCCGATGTCGTGAAGAGGTGCGGCCTTGACGATACGTTTGAGGGTGTTTTCATCAAGTTGCCCGGCAAAGTTTGGTTGTTGCCGGAGGTTGCGGGCCAGGGTCTCCACGTAGGCCTGGGTACGGGCAATGTGGTTGCCGAGATCCGAATCCCTGGTTTCCGCCAGTTGGGCCATGACCGCCAGGCTGACATCCTGGATCAACAGGTTGTCGCGCATGCGCCGCTTGACTTCGGCCTCGAGCCAGGCATTCTGGCTTTTCAGCCGGTCGCGGGACTGCTTGACCTCCACATGGACCCTCACCCGCGAGAGAACCACCGCCGGCTTGATCGGCTTGGTGATGTAGTCAACCGCTCCATGCTGCAGGCCTTGCTCCTCATCCATGGCATCGTCCAGGGCGGTCACGAAGATGACCGGGATATCCGCGCTTTGGGGTTGTTCACGAAGCCGGTTGAGGACCGAGAAACCATCCATGCCGGGCATCATCACATCAAGGAGGATCAGGTCCGGCCGTGGTTCCCGCAGGACGGCGGCCAGGGCCTGGGGGCCGGATTTACAGGCCCGTACGGTGTAGAGGGGACGTAACAGGGCAGAAAGGACCGTCAGGTTGGCGGGTTCATCGTCCACAACGAGGATGATCGGCACATTTATGGGCAACATCCCCCTCTCTTCGTCAGGGAGCAACAGGGTCATGGACGCACGCCGTTGACGGAGGAGGACTCGAAGGTACCTGTCAGCAGATACTGCTCCAGCTGTTCCCCGGGAATGGGGCGACTGAAGAGATACCCCTGCAATTCATCGCATCGTATGCTGTCCAGCACCTGGAGCTGTTCCTCGGTCTCCACTCCTTCGGCGATCACCTTGAGATCAAAACTTTTGGCAATGCCGACAATGGAGTGAAGCAGGGAGACACTGTTGTTGTGCTCCGAGATGTTCTGAACAAACGATTTATCGATCTTGAGCGTGGTCAGGGGAAAGAGTTGCAGGTGACTCAAGGCTGAATAGCCGGTGCCGAAATCGTCGATGGCGATGGATATTCCCATTTCCTTGAATCGGCGAAGTGAATGCACCGCCTCCTCGGTGTTTTCCATCATCACCCGCTCGGTCAGCTCGAGTTCGAGATACCGCGGTTCGAGGCCGGTTTGTGCGAGCGTCTCGACAATATGGTCGGCCAGTTTGTTGAAATTGACATTTTGTCCGGAAATATTGATCGCCATCCGGCATCCTTCGAACAATCCCGCCCTGACCCATTGGCTGGCCTGAGTGCAGGCCCGGTTGATGACCCAATCGTTGATCGAGTGGATCAGGCCGCTCTCTTCGGCAAAGGGGAGGAAGTTGTCGGGCGAGATCAGTCCCAATTCCGGTTCCTGCCAGCGGATCAGCGCTTCGACGCCGGTGATTTTCTTGTGCAGGTTGCAGATTTGCGGCTGGTAATAGAGTGTGAACTCGTTGTTTCGCAGGGCACGCCGCAGGTTGTTGGCCAACCGGAACCGGGCGTTGGCGGTATCGTTCATCTGGCTTTGGAAGAACTGGAAATTGTTGCGCCCCTTTTCCTTGGCCTCGTACATGGCGGTATCCGCATTCTTCAGGAGGGTATCCAGGTCGTCGCTGTCATCGGGATAGACGCTGATGCCGACGCTGGCCGAAATGGTGATCGACTGGTCGTCCCAGGTGATCGGCTGTTCGATGATCTGGATAATGCGTTCGGCGAGATTGGCGATATGGTCAAGCGAGTTGAAGTTGGTTGAGAGCACGGTGAACTCATCGCCCCCGAGCCGGGAGATGATCGAGTTCATCTGATCGGCGTTGGTTCGGGAAATTACGTCCGACTGGCGGAGCACCCTTTTGAGACGGTCGGCCACGGTGATCAACACCTTGTCGCCCACCGGATGCCCGAGCGTGTCGTTGATCCGTTTGAAGTGATCGAGGTCGATGAACAGGATGGCGATCTTTTTTGCGGAACGCACGGCCCGCGGTTGGACCTTGGCCCAATGTTCACGAAACAGGGAGCGGTTTGCCAGGCCGGTGAGATTGTCGTAGAACGCCAGATAGCGGATCTGGTCTTCGGCCTGCTTGAGTTCGGTAATATCCTGGACCACGCCGACCAGCATGCAGGGGCGGTCCTTGCGGTCGTGGACGACTTCCCCCTGATTGAAGATGATTCGTTCCTGGCCGTCGGCCAGGACGATACGGTAGTTGATCGAAAAAGGGTGGCCCGTTGCTTTGGCCTCTTCGATGAAATGTTTCACCGTATGCCGTTCGGCGGGTACGATCCGTTCAAACAAGGATTCGTAACAATGGGGATCGCTCACCCCGAACTGCACCGGATCCTGGGAGGAAATATGGAATCGTCCACCCTCCAGGTGCAGCTCCCAATGGCCCAGGCGGGCGATCTGCTGGGCCCTGATCACCCGTTGTTGGCTGGCCTTCAGGTCATTCAATATGGAGCCGGACCGCAGCCAGTAACGCACCCTGTAGCCGAGAATCAGCATGTTGATCGGCTTGCTGATAAAGTCGGTGGCCCCGGCATCAAAGGCGTTGGTGATGGTTTCCGCATCCTCCAGGCCGGTGACCATCACCACCGGGGTATGCTCGCCGCCCGGTGTTTGCCGCAACCGGCGGCAGGTGGTGAACCCGTCCATGTCCGGCATGATGATGTCCAGCAGGATCAATTCCGGCGGTTGTTCGCCGAAATGTCGCAAGGCTTCCTCGCCGCTGCCGGCCTCGATTACATCGTACCCCGCATTTTCCAGGGTGAACCGCAGTTGCAGCCGGGCGGAAAAATCATCGTCGACCACCATGATCATCGGTCGTCGTTCATAGGGGGAAGATGTCGTTTGTTCCGTCATGTCTACAGAGATTCTTTAACGAAGAACGTCTTGAAGCGCTTCCTTGAGCTGCCGCAGCAACCCCGGGGTCGGCGTTTCGTGGCGTTGGATGCCTGTGTATATCTGCTGCGCCACCTCCGCCCAAGGGTTCAGGCCGCATTGGAGCAGGGTTCCCTTGAGGGTGTGGGCCGCCTTGGCCAGTTCGGTCTCGTCGCCTTCGGCCTCGGCTTTTTCGGCCGCGGATAACTGCTCCGCCATGCCCTGCCGGGCGGTTGCGAGGATCTTTTCGATCTGTTCGTCTTTGAGCATGGTGGACGTTTGCAGGTGGGTGCGGATACCCTCTACCGAAGGCCGCGGCGGAGAGGCCGGATCCGCGGTGGGGGAGGGCGGCGGGGCCGGGAAGGAGGCCTCGTTTCCCCGGAGCGGCTCTGTGTGGATCAGGTCCCGCAATACCTGATTGAGGCGGGCGGCTTCAAAGGGCTTGGGCACATAGGCGTCCATGCCGCTGGAGAAGCAGACCTCATCGTCCCCCCCCATGGCGTGGGCGGTCATGGCCACCACCGGCAGATGGCCGCCGCGCAGCTTTTGGCGCAGGAGCTGCTCCACATTGCGGGGCAGGGCGACGCCCAAGGGTTTGTCCGCCTCCAGGGTGCGGATGATGGTGGTAGCCGCCAGACCGTCCAGGGTGGGCATCTGCACATCCATCAACACCAGGTCGAATTGGCCGAAGGCCAGATTGATCAGGGCCTCGATGCCGTTGGCGGCGGTGGTGATCACATGATCCTGCTCAAGCATCATGCCGACCACCTCGCGGTTGACCTCGTTATCGTCCACCACCAGGATCCGGAGACCGCGAGTCGCGCCCGGTTCCTCCGGCCCCGCAATTCCGGCCGTCACGGTAATCTCCGGAGAAGCACAGGGCTCAAGCGCAAGCAGGCAGTGGAAGACGCTGCCCTGGTTTTCCTCGCTCTCCGCGGTGATGACGCCGCCCATCAGCTCGACCAGCTGGGTGCAGATGGCCAGGCCCAGTCCGACGCCCCCGTATTGGCGGGCATAGGAATTGTCCACCTGCTCGAAACGGTTGAAAATCAAGGGGAGCTTGTCTTTGGGAATGCCGATGCCGGTATCGGTTATTTTCAGCGACAGCAACTCCCCGCCCTCTTCTTCCGTGGCCGGTTGCCGGCTGACGCTGAGCGTAATCGATCCTGCAGAAGTGAACTTGACGGCATTCCCGATCAGGTTGACCAGGATTTGGCGGATGCGGAGGCTGTCGCCCATGACGTACGCGGGCAGGGATGGGTCGTATTCGAGCTGAAAGCGCAACCCCTTTTCCTCCGCCTGAACCGTCATGGTCGCTTCCACCGTGTCGATCAGTTGACGGAGAGCAAAGGGGGCCGGGTGCAGTTCCAGTTGGCCGGCCTCCATTTTGGAGACATCCAGGACATCCCCCAGCAGTCCAAGCAGATTTTCCGCGGATTGCCTGACCGTGGCCAGGCAGTGTTGCCGTTTTTTCTCATCGCTGGTTTCCATGGCCAGATGGGTCATGCCGAGGATGGCATTCATCGGCGTGCGTATTTCATGGCTCATGTTGGCCAGGAACTGGGATTTGGCCATGTTGGCGGCTTCCGCCTCCTCCTTGGCCTTCAGCAGGGCGATCTCGGTCTGCTTTTGCACGGTGGTGTCCCGGCCGACCCCGGAGTATTCGTACAAATATCCCTGTTCATCGAATATTTTCCGGTCAGTCCAATTGAGCCACCTGCATTCCTGCCCAGGACGATCGATGCGGTACTCATGGCTGGCCACGGGCTGTTCACGGGTCAGGAGGGAATGCAGCTTTCTTTTTTCCTCCAGGTTCTCTGCCGACATAAAGGGCTTGAAGTCCTTGCCGACAAGCTCATCGCGTGATTTTTCGAAGTAGCGGCAAAACGCCTCGTTGACAAAAGTGATGATGCCGTTGGGGAGGTACCGGCAGACCAGTTCGGTTTGATCTTCGACAATCGCGCGGTAACGGGCCTCGCTTTCCTCGATCGCACGGGCATGAGCCACGGCTTCTTGTTCGCGCTGCTGCAGCTGGGAGGCCATCCGGTTGAACGATTCGGCCAGGCGGCGCATTTCGAGAGGACCGTACGGCGTGATTTTCTCGTCCAGGTCGCCCTGGCTGATTCGCTCCACCCCCTGCTGCAATCGGGCCATGGGATCAAAAAACTGTCGTTTGAGCAGGCGGGGAATAAGCAGGCCGCCAATGACCATGATCACCCCGGCCACCACCGACATGAGCAGAAGAACCCGTTGGCCGGTTGCATGGGCCTCGCTCAGGGGCAGTTCGGTGACCGCTATCCAGGGCGTGTTGGGAACGGCGGCGATGGTGGCGATCATCTTCAGTCCGTCGCTGGTTTGGTACTGTCCATGCCAAGGTGCCGGGAGCGGTTGCGGGAGGCCGTTTCTCGAAAAATGCGTTTGTTCCCGGTGGTTCGGGTGATCGTTCGGCAGGCTGTGGGCAATGATCATACCTGTACGGTTGACGAGGAAGACACAGCCGTTTTTGCCGACTCGGAAACCTTTCATGACTTGCCGCAGGGAATCGGGCCGGAGCAGGCCGGCGATTACGCTCCCGTTGCCGTCCGGTACGGCGAGGACCAGGGCGCGCCCGGTCCCTTTTTCGTCGGCGAGATCGGCCATGTAGCTCGTCCCTGATCGGGCGGAGAGGAACCAGTCGTCGCGGGCCAGGTTTTCCGGACGGTCAAGCACTCCCCTGCCGCCGGTGGAGCCGGCAAGGATATTTCCTTCGTGACTGATATGCACCAGTTCAAGGAGGAACGGATAGTTGTGTTGCGGCAGGTCGATCTCGTGCAGGGAGGGAGAGGAGGTATCCCGTCGGAAAAGGTCGATCAGCTCGAGTATGCCTTGCTGCTGCGCAATGAAATTGCCGATCGAACGGACCACCCGTTGGGAGGCTTCCTGCTGCCGGCCGTGCCATCCCTGTTCTTCCGTGGTGCGGAGCAACAAATAAACGCCGGTTATGCCGGCCGCCAGAAGCAGGAACAGAATGCCGCCGTAAACAAGCAGCAACTGCCGGCGCAGGCTGCGCGTCCGGGATCGGGAGTGAGGAAGGGCGGACGGGTTGGTGAGCGGTTGCGGACTAGGCATGAGGCGGCCCTTTTCCCTTTTTGGGGGCGTTTTTTTGTCGCATCGTCATCGGCGTTCCTTCATCCGTGATCTCCCGAATTCAAGAACGGCGGCGTTTGGATGGAAAGAATGGGCTGTTGAAGAAAACGTTCTTGGATCATTCGATATTTTTCAAGATAGGGAACGGTTTTTCCTTTGCATGATTATAGCCGGATGAACAACAAAAAAGAAATCACTCTCTTGAAAAAAGAATACGGGTCAAGAGGGGGAACATTGATCAAGCACGGCCCGGACCGCGCGGGCCAGTTTAGTGACCGTGACCGGTTTGAGAAGCAGTTCATGCACGCCGATGCGGGAGAGCTCGTCTTTTGCCAGGCCTTCGGCATGGCCGGTGCAAATGATCACCGGAGGCGGCGCAGGAAGTTGTTGCAGGTGTTGCGCCAATTCGATTCCGGTGAGCCCGGGCATGGTCATGTCGGAAACCACCAGACCAACTTCCTGGCCATGATTGAGGAGGAAATCGAGCGCTTCTCGGCTGTCGGTGAATCCGGTTACCTGATATCCCAGGCCGCGCAGGATTTCGGAGCCGATATCCACCAGAAAACCTTCGTCATCTACGTACACCACATGTTCATGGCCGGTGGGGATGGGTTGGTGCTCAACAGGTGTCATCGCCTCTTCCTCATTGATTTTCGGGAGATAGATCGTAAAGCAACTGCCGTGCCCTTCCCGTGAATCCACGGTGATCAGGCCCTGCATGCCCTTGATGATGCCATGAACCATCGACAGCCCAAGGCCGGTTCCTTCCCCTTTGCGTTTGGTGGTGAAAAAAGGGTCAAAGATGCGTTCGACTAGGTGTTCGGGAATACCCTTGCCGGTATCGGCGACCTTGATCCGTGCATACTCGCCGAGAGTCAGTTCCGGATGGCATTCTGTAAACGCGGTGTCGAGCTGGACGCTGTCGATGGTGATGGTCAGGGTGCCGCCGTTTTGTTTCATGGCGTGGCCGGCATTGGTGCACAGGTTCATGAACACCTGATGGACCTGAATGGGGTCGGCCATAACCGTGGGCGGGTTGGCGACATGGCTCTCGATCAGAATGGTGCTGGGCAGGCTGACCCGGATCAGTTGGAGGACATCCTCGAGGGCACGCGCCAGATTGAGCGGCCGCTGTTCACTTTCCGTTTGCCGGCTGAAGGTCAGCATTTTTTCGATCAATCCCCTGGCCCGCTCCCCGGCGCTGAGAATGTTGCGCAGATTGCGGCAACTCTTGGGCGCCTGCTCTTCATCGAGATCACGCAAAACGATCTCGGCATAGCCCATGATTCCGGCAAGAATGTTGTTGAAATCGTGGGCGATCCCTCCGGCCATAGTGCCGATCGCTTCCAGTTTCTGGGCCTGGCGGTTCTCTTTTTCCAGCAGCACCCGCTTGGTGTCGTCAAAAACATAACCCCGAAGACGTACCAGTTCCCCCTGGTCGTCAAATTCGCCGATCACGTTGCAGATGATGTGCACCGGCTGGCCGTTGCGATGGCGGAGGAGGTTGGTGGCCCGCTCCAACTTCCCTTTTTCCTGCAGACGCTGAAGCAGTTGCGGCCTCGTTTCCGGAGAGAAATGGTGCTTCTGTATCCGGTCGCCGATGATCTCGCTTGGCGAGGCATAGCCGAGCATCTCGGCAAAGGCGGGGTTGCAGTCCAGAAGAATGCCTTCCCGGCTGGTGACGAAATTGCCGGTGAGGTCTTCCTCGAAAAACTGTCGATACTTGGCCTCGCTGGCCGCCATTTCGGCCTGGATCTTTTTCAGTTCGCTGATATCGATGAAACTTTCCACCAGCAGGGACTTGTTCTCCCGTTCAAGGTGGGTGACGCTTTTCAGTACCGGTATTTCCCGGCCGTCGGCATTGAGGATGACCCGCTCGCTCAAGTCAATCGATTCGCCACAATCCAGGACCGGGCAGTGATGCATCTCGCGTGGGCAGATGAACTGGTGACAGCGTCGGCCGATCATCTCCTCGGGCCGGCGTCCAGACATGGTGGCGCCTGCCCGATTGATCGAAATGATCCGGCGGTCCTCGGGATCGATCAGCATGATGCCGCAGTTGATCGAATCAATGATGTCCTTGAGGTGCTGTTCGTCTTTTTCCTGCAGAATCTGCAGCTGCTGCAGGGAATGCAGCATGCCGTTGATGTCGGCGGCCAAGGCGCCGATCTCGTCCCCGCTTTGCGCCGTAACCCGCAGGTCGTGGCGGCCCGCCCGGGCAATATGGCCGACTTCGCCACTGAGCCGGGTCAGGCGGCGGAGAATGATGCGGTTGAGCAACAGCACCAGGGCGAGGAGAAAGGCCGTGCCCAATGCGATCAGGGAGAAGGCGTGCTTCCACCACATGGCCAGCCCCTGTTGAAAGAGTTTGCGTTCTGTCGTGACCGCAAAGACCACGGCAGGATTGCCGCGTGGATCATTCAAGACGCTGAATCCGCGCAGGGTGTGGGTGTTGATCACCTGGTAGGCAACCGGATAGACAACGGATTCAATGGCGAACCGTTGCGGGTTCGGTGTTGAAAAAAGAGGGGATCGCTGACCGTCGTAGGGGAAAATTTCCACCGCAAGCCTGGTGTGGCGACTGATTTGCTCCACTTTGACCTGATCGAGGTAGCGGCCGAAAACAAGGGTGCCGCGGGTGGGGCCGTTGTAGGTACTGGTGACGATGGGAGCCCCGGCGACGATGACCGGCGTCGACCCGGAGAGGAGAATGCCGGATTTTTTCGCCTGGAAAGAAGCGAACACAAAAAAGTTGGGCATCGCTTTTACCGCGTCAATCAGATGGGCGTCCAGTGCTGCTGTCCGATTGTGATCGAGATCGAAGAACCGGCTGTAGACCATCTGGTTGCCGGTATTGAAAAACAGGATGAAATTCAGGCGCAAGGTTTGAAAGACTTCATCGGAGAGATTTTTCTCGATATAGTCGTGGTTGGA
The DNA here is from genome assembly GCA_050255935.1 of Desulfobulbus sp. Taxonomy (GTDB): domain Bacteria; phylum Desulfobacterota; class Desulfobulbia; order Desulfobulbales; family Desulfobulbaceae; genus Desulfobulbus. The sequence continues at coordinate 21,092 of JBFWIP010000009.1, read as the reverse complement.
ATCCTGGAGAAAGGCATAGGTGTCATCCCACGGGGCCCAGTCTCCTACCGACGCCTCCAACTTTTGACGTGAATTGTTGATTTCATGGACCACCCGTTCCAGGTTGATCTTGGCCTCTTCGGTTTCCAGTTGCTGGAAATTGGCCGTCACCAGTCTGAACGAAACAGCGATAAAGGTCAGGGTGAGGACGCAGACCAACGTGCAGACGATGAGCAGGGTCTTTGGCAGTATGCCCAGATGGTTGGATTGCATGGTCATAAGTCGGGTCCGGTTGCATGGTGAAGGAGTGGTGGAATCAACAGTGTGTTGCCTATTTTTTAGGGGTGCCTCCGTCTTGGTTACGCTGTTATTGGCGAGAATTCTCCCGGAAATGAACCAGGGCGCGTCTCATGGGGTTTCGTCGTTGTCGTCTTGTGGGGGACACGGGTCGGGCCATTGAACGCAACGGGTTGCCGCCGCAGGAAAAAACAGGCTGATGCGGGCGCCGCTGCCCTCATCGACCATGCAGTCGATAAAACCGCCGTGTTCCTTGACCACTCCCAGAACCACCGCCATTCCCAGGCCGCTTCCATCCAATCCGAGTTTTTTGCGGATATAGAACGGTTCAAAAATTCGTGCCAGATGTTCCGGCGTCAGCCCCCGGCCTGCGTATTCCATTGTCAGCACGGCGTAGTTTCCTGGATCGATTTGCTCATAAGCCTGCAAGGGGATTGCAAGAACACGGTTCTCGGTTGTGAAGACAATCCGATGCTCTTCGTTTTGGCCGGCCATCATCGCCGCATGGTCCGCCAGGTGGAAAAGTACCTGCTCCAGGGCCGCAGGGGCCCCCTGGATGGGGGAGATTTCGGCGCCGCAGGCACAGTTGAACGCAATGTGGGGATGGCGTTTTAAAAGATTGCGGTACTCCCGTCCCTGCAGGAACTCCCGGATAATCGTGTTGAGGCACACCGTTTTTTTGGCGAGCCGGCTGTGCCCGAAAAGGGTGAGGAGATCCTGGACAATGGCTGCGGCCTTTTCTCCGGAACATTTAATGGAGCGCAGTGGAGCGGTTAAGGGGTTTTCCGGTGCAATCTTGAGCAGGAGCAGATCGGGGTAGGTGACAATACCGGAAAGGATATTGTTCAAGTCATGGGCAACCCCTCCTGCCAACTCGCCGATCATCTCCAGTTTCTCGGCGCGGGCCAGCCGTTCTTCAATCTGTTTGCGGCCAATGATTTCATGCTCCAGAGCCAGGTCACGTTCGGCGATGATCGTCTCCAGGTTTTCCTGGTGGTAAGCCAGCATCCGTTCCGAATCCTTGCGCTTCTGGATTTCCCGGTTCAACTGCGTGATGTTCGTCTCCAGTTGATCGATCATCTGGTTGAACGATGCAGCTAAATCGTTGACCTCGTCTTTCCAGCCCGGAAACTGCGGTACCCGGCTTCCGAGATCCCCCTGTCCGATCCGGTCTATGACTTCGAGCATGGCCCGCAGCCGATGATCGAGCTGCCGTCGGAACAGGATGAAGGCGATCAGGAAACTGGCCGTCAACAGAGCCAGAACCAGGAACACGCTGATCTGGCCGACCATGTTTTCAAAGAAAGGGTGACCGGTTTGTTGTATGGCCAGAAAACGATGGGCTCGGTCATGCCCGCTTACAGGCAGCTCTTGGTTGTTCAAGAGGCTGGCCAGCACTTCTTCCCGTGCCCATAGCCGAAGATCGGTCAGGCGGGCCTGGAGCCAATTGTCGATCAAACGGACCGACAATTTGGCTTCCCGCTGCAACCGGTGTCCTGACTCCTCAACCGCTGGCCTTTGGGCGTTCACGGAGGTGACCACCGAGGTGGCCACCATGCCGAGGGCAAGCAGTGCCAGGATGGGGGCGAGGACTTTTTGGCTGAGGCCTGATTTCATTGCTGAACCGAATGATACGTATGTATGGATGGTTGCAAGGAAGGCCCGTTTATCGCCCGGAGGCCGCCCGTTGAGGCTTGGTGCCTGCCTCTTCGGTTTTAAATTGACCGACCAGTTGATTGAGCTGTTCGGCCAGTGCCGAGAGTTCGTGGGCGCTTTCGCTCACCTGAGAGCTGCTGGTGAACATTTCGTTGGCAATGGTGCTGACCTCGACAATATCCTTGGTGATTTCGCCTGCCACCACCGAGCTCTGGTTGACGTTTTCGTTGACCTCGTTGATCCCCTGGGACATCTGGGTGACGTTGGAGGCGATTTCCTGGGTGGCCGCACTTTGTTCCTCAACCGCGGTGGCAATGGAACTGACCACTTCGTTGACCTCGTTGATGACCGCATTGATATCGGAGATCTGCTGCACGGTTTTGGCCGTGGTCCCCTGGATGGCGCCGACCTTGTCCTTGATGTCGTAGGTGGCGGCGGCGGTTTGCTTGGCCAATTCCTTGATCTCGTTGGCAACGACCGCAAAACCGCGTCCGGCCTCTCCGGCCCGTGCCGCCTCGATGGTGGCGTTGAGGGCCAGCAGGTTGACCTGCTCGGAAATTTCGGTGATGGTCTCGATGACTTTGCCGATCGATTTGGCCGATTCTCCCAGTTCATTGATGTTTTCCGAGGCTTCATTGGCCTTTTTGGTGGCATTGTCGGAAATCAGCCGGGCTTTTTCCGCATGCTGGGCGATCTCGTTGATCGTCGAGGACATCTCTTCCGAGGCCGTGGCCACGATGTTGGTGTTGGTGGTGGATTGCTCCATGGCAGCGGCCACATTGTTCATGTTGGCGCTCATCTCCTCGGCGGCGGTGGCCACGGTGTCGGATTTGTTGGAGGCCAGTTGCGCGCCTTCATGCATCTGTTCCGAAATTTGGGACAACTCGGTGGACGAAGCCGAAACCGTGTGGATCCCCGTGGCTATCTCACGGATGATACGCTGCAATTTTTCGATGAAACTGTTGAACCAGTGGGCCAGGTCGCCAACCTCGTCCTTGGTTGTCACTCCAAGCCGCATGGTCAGGTCCCCCTCTCCCTGGGCAATGTCCATGAGACCGGCCACGGCGGCATTGATCGGGCGGACGATTTTACGGATGGAATAGAGCAGAACGATGGCGACGATAGCGAGCGAGCCGGCCACAACCGTCAGGGTGATATTGCGCAGATAGGTGGCCGTGGCCAGGAATTCATCGGCATTCTGGGTGAAGGCGATGGACCAATTGTTGAAGCCGACCGGTGCAAAGCCGGCAATTTTATGGATACCGGTGAAGACATACTCTTCAACGCCGGTTTTCCCGTTGCGCATATGGTCCATGATTTCGTGCATCGCCGGTTCATCAGACAGATTCTTGCTCAACAGGTATTCGGTCTTGGGATGGGCGATGAGTACACCCTGGCTATTGACCATGAAGGCATATCCGCTTTCGCCCGATCGCTTGTTGGGGATGAGGTCGGTGAAGTATTCCGCCTTCAACACCAGGCCAATCGTGCCCAGGAAGCGGTTGTCGTTCGAGGAGATGGGGGCGGAAACGGGGACGATCAGTTTTGAGGTTGCCAGGGAGCGGATCATTTCCCCCAAGCTGGCCTTGCCGCTTTGCTTGACACGGATGAAATCATCGTTGGCCGCCACCGAAACATGGTTGTATTCTCCCCCATCCTCGAGAATGCCGGTCAGGATTTGCCCGGAGGCATCGGCAATGTACAATCCCTGGTACTGCTGGCTCGAGTTGATTATCTTGAACTTGTATTGGAGCTCCTCGAAAAGGCTGCGGACCATTGCTTCCCGGTCACTCCCGGATTTTTCCGGCAATTGACCCATGGTCGCGATGATCTCACGATTGGCGGCAAGGGTTTTGGCGGAATCTATTTCCGTATCCAGCATATTGGCCACCAGTTCGGCCAAATCCGTGGCCATGGTTTGAGCATTTTGTTTGGAAAGGGCCATCAGTGCCCCGGATGACTTGGTTACGGCAAAATAGCCGACAATGGCCAGGGGGAGCAGTACGGACAGTAATCCGGTGGCCAGCAGTTTAAATTGAATGGATTGGATGCGCAGTTTCATAGTGTTCCTCCTTTGTGGCGTCCATTGACGAAGGCGAGCGATCTGGTCGTCTGTTACAATGTGGTTAAGCGAAAGCCGTGCCAAAATGAATTTTTATAAAAAAATGTTTTATTTCAATAGGATATATATTCTCTCCGTGTTGAAATATTCCTGGTGCGCCAAGGGGTTTCCGAAATAATCGGACAGGGCGCCGGGAAGGGTCCGGTTATTTCGGACAAGAACCCCGGCAGACGGTTAATGGCCGGGCGCGGCGGTTTTCCTTGAAAGTTGAGGTGCGTTTTTTCTCCGTCATCGCTGGATGGCCGGATGAGGAGGAACCGTTGTTCCGTCTCTTGGCCGGTGCCCGCATCAGGGGAAGGTTTTGCCGTCAAGAAGTCGAAGCAGGGGAAGGGGGAGGCTGTATAGGAAGAGAAGGGTGGCGGTTGGGCAGGAAAGAGAAAAGGCTTCTCCCCCTCTTCCCGTCAACGGGAGAGGGGGAGAAGCCCCTGGGCCGGGTAGGTTAGAGTAAATACATCTCGTCAAGCGAGGAGAACAATTTTTCCCTTTCCGCTTCAAAAGCCTGGAGGAGTTGCTCGGCCTGCCGTTTCTCGCCGCGTTGGTAGAGGTCGGCAATCTGGCGTGCGTAGCGATGGACCTGTTCATGGTGAACATCAACGGTTTTAAAAATAGGGAATCCGCTGAGAGCCTGCCCTTCCGAACCAAAAAACCATTTGCCGAAGGCGCATTCGTGGTGGCCGGTCACTTCTTCCGGGCGAAGCGATTGTTTGCCTTTCAACAGACCCTCTAGTTTGGTCCGCCATTCGAGGTGGGCGCTTTTTACTTTGCCGATGTCGAATGTTGCCTCACGAATTTTAAAGGCAGCGCTTACCTGCTGCAGCCGCTGGTTCACCTCGTTCAGGTCCTCGACAATGAAGGCGACCTGTGAGCCCGTCATGCCGATTTTTTGCATGGAACCATCAACACTGGTGATGTCGGATGAAATATTGACTGCGACGGTGGAGATTTGCGCGACATTGCCGTTTACCTCCTGGATACCCACGGATGCTTGCGCGACGTTGTCGGCGATTTCCTGCGTGGCGGTCGACTGTTCCTCGGCGGCACCGGCGATTCCCGACATGATGTCGTTCACGTCGCCTATGATTTGTGAAACAGAACCAATTTGATCGACAACGTCGTCGGTCGATTTCTGGATCCCCAGTATTTTATTTTCAATTTCCCGTGTCGCCTCCGATGTCTGTTTCGCCAGTTCCTTGATTTCATTGGCCACAACGGCAAATCCGCGACCGGCTTCGCCGGCCCGTGCGGCTTCAATGGTGGCATTGAGGGCAAGCAGGTTTGTCTGGTCTGAAATTTCAGCGATAATCTCGGTGACATGACTGATGTCGTTGGCCGAGTTCCGGAGAGACCCGACACCTTCCGCCGCTTTTTTGGATTGATCCACCGCTTTTCCCGTGATTTGCCTCGCTTGTGCCGATTGCTGCGCGATTTCGGAAATGGTCGCGCTCATTTCTTCTGAGGCAGCGGCGACCATGTTGAGATTAACCGCAGATTGTTCACAGGCGGCAGCCACGCTGGTGATATTGGTACTCATCTGTTCGGCGGCCGTGGCCACACCGTGGGCATATGTGGATGACTGTTCGATTTCGGCGGTCAACTCCCGTGCATTTTCTCCAAGATTCTTGGAGGAAGCGACGGTGGTGCAGATGCTGTTGTTGAGTTCCCGAAAGGTGCGGGTGAAGTTGTTGATGAGATGATTGATCGCGTCAATGAGAATACCAATCTCGTCCTTCCTACTGTTTTCGTAAACCTGGGAAAAATCACCGGAAGCCAGCCTCTCCGTTATTTCAATGATGCCGGTAAGCGGCCTGGAGATGCTTCCGGAAAAAAATAGACCCAATATCATCCCGATACAGATTATTGCAGTGGTGACGATGACAATTTTACGCGTAGTTTGCTTCGCTGTTGCAAGCATTGTCTCTTCGCTGACACTTCTTTTCGCGATTTCTTTCCGCAAGGTGGTCAGGCTTTGGCGAACCAGCTCCAAGGAAGGTTCGGTTTCCTGGTTTAAAATCTCCTTTGCCCTGAGAAGTTTCTGGCTCCGTTCTTCTCCCCCGGATTGATGCATTAACGCGTTGATTCGGGCGACTGAACCATGCATCCTCTTGTGCGGCTCTTCAACCTGCCGGAGAACAGACGATAAATCCGGGTACTTGGCGGCCAGTTCTTTTCCTTCTTCGCCATAGAGCCATTGACCGAGAGAGCACAGATGGTCATCTGTCTGGACAGCCAGCTCTTCAATTTGGTCATTGGTCCAAAGGCTCTGCACTTTTGTCAACCAGCGAAGATGCGCTGTTTCCTTCTCGGCTAACAAACGGTCGAGTTTGTTAGCCGCGATTGAATTTTCGGCTTCATCTTTAACCTGATTTAATTTTGAAATACTGTATATTCCTATAAATAGTGAAAAGCATATACTGATAATTGAATAAAAAATTATTTTTTTTCTTAATGATATATCATTCCAATGTTTCATGATTTTTTCCTCCTTGTTGTTTTGATACTTATCTGTAAGATAATTTACAATTGTATTAATTTTTATGAAAATAAATATTGTAATTTTTGTAATCAATCATTGATTGATAGTTGCATTTTTTTGTAAAAAGCCTTGTTTTTTATAAAGTCATTTCGTTCGCCAGCGTCTATCCCCAAAAAATGGGCGAAAAGACCATTGCCGGATGGACGGTATCTGGCCGGGAAGATGACTGTGGGAGCGTTGTCAACTTCAGCTTTCATGATGTTTGTTGTTGGTTTTGGGGCTCTTGCGATGTTGCTGCTCTTGATTAAGCTAAAAGTGTGCCAGGAGGGGATGTACGAAAAAGTAACGATTTAACAAGTTGTTATGAAGATATTTCTCGTGGAGTAGGCATGAGGGGCGGTGAGTTGTCCGAAAAAGTCGGACTGGATGGTGGGGGGGAGTCCGATCATTTCGGATGAGAGTCGGCGGTATTGGTGAGTTCGTGGATCTTCAACAGGTCATACAGACGGGATCGGCTGAGCCCGGAAACGGAGCAAGCCCTGGCGATATCGCCCTCGGTTTCTTTGAGGAGGCGTTGGAAATAGTGTTTTTCTATGTCGGCGGTGAGCCGACGCCGGTATTCCTTGAACGGCAACAGGGCATCGGGCAAGGCTATGGGGTGGGGAGACGGTTGATCGGTTGATTTGCCGGCAGAAATTTCAGGGCCCAATTTCTGGCAGACTTGGGTCCGGATGCGATACAAGCGGATGTCCGGGGGCAGGTGGATGGGATAGAGCACCGGATCGCTCGGGTCGGCGAGAATGGCCTTTTCCAGGGTGTTCTCCAGTTCACGGACGTTACCCGGCCAAGGATAGGCTGAAAGGACCTCCAGGGTTTCGGGAACCACCCCTTTGATTGGGAGGCGGTTGCGGCGGCAGAGGCTGAAGACGAAATTCATGACCAGTTTTTCAATATCTTTTTCCCGATCACGCAATGGTGGCAGGTGAATATTGAAGGTGTTGAGCCGGAAATAGAGATCACTGCGGAACAACCCTTCCTCGACCATGGCCTTGAGATCGCGGTTGGTGGCGGCGACCAGGCGAAAGTTGCTTTTTTGTTCGCGGTCCTTGCCCACCGGCCGAAAAACCCGCTCCTGTAAAACGCGGAGGAAGTTTTTTTGGGTTTCCAGCGGGAGTTCCCCGGCTTCGTCGAGAAAAAGGGTGCCGCCGTCGGCCTGTTCGACCAGCCCCTTGCGGTCGCTGTTGGCCCCGGTGAAGGCTCCTTTGGCATGTCCGAAGAGGATGCTTTCCACCAGGTTTTCCGGGAGGCTGGCACAGTCCACCACTACGAACGGGCCCTTGGCTCTGGCGCTGTTTGCATGGATGGCCCGGGCGAAAAGTTCCTTGCCGGTACCGGTTTCGCCGGTGATAAGAACACCGGTCTCGGTGGTCGCGCAGTGAGCCACCTGGTCGAGGCAGGCGGAAATGGCCTTGCTTTTACCGACGATCTCGTCCCGTTTCAGGCTGATTTGGGAGGAGCGGTGCAATTTTTTCTCGTGGTATTCCAGGGCCCGCCGGATATGGAGGAGGATTTCCTGACGGTTCAGGGGCTTTTGCAGATAGTCCCAGGCACCGTTTTTTATTGCCAGCTCCGCCCCGTTGGCATCGCCCATGCCGGTAATGATGATCACTTCCGGCGAACCGGGCAGGCTCTGGATAAAGGGCAGGGACTCAAGGCCGTTCCCGTCGGGAAGGCTGACATCGAGAAAGACCAGGTCCACCATGTGTTCCGCGAGCAAGATCCTGCCCTCGCCTATACTTGCAGCTGTTCTCGTTTCGTGGCCGAGCTGGGTACAGTGTTCCTCCAGAAGGGTCCGAAAAACAGCGTCATCATCGATAATGGCAATTTTTCCTCTGTTCACGACAGTTCAGCCCTGATTTCTTGAGATGTGCTTGTTGCTTGCGTAAAAAAATGAAGAAAACGATGTTTCGATTTTTGTAACATCTTGTTTTTACAATGTATGATCTTCGGAATTTTGACTTTTTACCAAGCCATCGAGTTGCATTGACCGTGATGGCCTCGGGCGCAAGTCGGGTCGACCGGCAACACTCTGCTGGAGGTGGCGCCTTTGAAAAGAGTGTACACGGAACGTATGGGAAATATCCAATAAAAGTGAATAATTATTTTCTGTTGCCGTGGGGAAGGGCTCTGGGATGGGACAAGTTCCGGAGGGGGGACTCATCTATGCTGCGCAATCCCTCTGGGTCGAGGCCGTGCGGGAAAGGGGCGGAGTGGATATATGGGAAGGGCGTTGCAGTGACCCCGACTTCAGACAATTGCTGTTTTCCGTGCGGGAATGTTGCGAAATACACCGCTTGTTGAAACTTGGGACACCTGTGGTCATTTGCACGCCGCAGGCAGGAGGAAGCAATCAATTGGTTCGGCCCCCGTGATCCGTTTGATCTGCAGGCGGCGTAACAGGGGGAGGAAACCCCCTCCCCGACATTTGGAATCTCGTCGGAGAGAGGGGGAGAGGACAGGGAAATTAGAAGGTGTAGGACAGATTGATACCACCGTAGAAGTTAGTGTCAACGGACTCATCAGGTAATGCGTCATCGTCCATAGAATCGGTAAAAGCAATATTGGCAGCGACCCCGAAAGCATCGGTAATTTTGTAGCTCAGAGAAGCATTCAAAACATAGTTGAAAAATCCGCTGTCTGTTCCGCTGGCGTAAAATTCAGTGAAGTCTTCGCCAGCATAACTGATAAGACCGCCAAGAGATAGTGAGGTTTTGTCATTAATATCGTACGCGTACTCCAGGCCAGCTGTGATGTAAAAATCATCTACTTGGTCGACATCGTAGTAAATGTTGCCTTTGATTGAGAAACCGTAACCTAATTCATACCCTAGGCCTAAGAAAATTTCGGCAGTGCTGCTGTTATCTGTTCCAGCTCCAGCAAGGTTATCAGGATGTGTCGTGGGGAATGTGTACGCAACGACCCCGACACTTGTGTCAACTGCACCAAGTTTAAAAGCGTATGAGGCGGTCAGGTCGATTTCGGAGAAATGATTTTCCTCTACGTTTCCATCATAATCGTCAAGATCGTAATTAGCCCATACATTAACTGAAAAACCGTTATCTGAAGCTACGTCAATGCTTGGTTGTAATACCAACCCATCGTTGAATGTTAAACCACGCCAAACATAGGCGCTGTTGACATCAAGTGCGGCGGTTGCGGTTGCTCCTTCGGCCTGGGATGCCGCTCCGGCCAAGGTCAGTGCGGCCAGTGCGGTGGTGGAAAATAAACGTTTCATACTCTCTCCTTTTAAAAAACAATGCGTTATCAATTGTGGCAACTGTGCAGTTCGGCAGTGCAAGGGGCCAAAAAACAGCGAGGCAGCCCGATACCAAAACTGTGTCTTTGCTTTTTTTTACCCAAGCATTTTTGGTGCCAAAAACTTTGTGGGAGAGAGGGGTAGAAATAATGAATTATTTAAAAGGGTTGTTCTTTGGCGTGGATTTTTTCGAGCTAAGGGATGATTAGAGTCCCATTACAAAATTATTTGTTTTAATAAAAAAATGTTGCAAATATGTGCGGTTTAATTGGGCGGTTCGGTAAGCTCGATGAAGACCTCAACGTCCGGCCAGCGTTTTGCCGCCGGTTGGATGGAAGGGAGGGCAATGACCTTGCAAAAGAGCTTGCTGTCGGTGGAAATTGATTCGAGATAGATCGGTGTCGTCAGGACTTCGTCGATTTTTTTCCCCTCCCTGGTAACAGGGACGTTTACCAAGACTGAATCCGGAGTGACGGTGATCTTCTTGATTTTCAGGTTGCCGGGCAGTTTGCCGATAATCTGCGGGGTGATGGCGACGTTTTTTTCCATGACTTCCGCCAGACTGATCTTGAGCTGTTGCGGGGAGGCGTCAAGGAGGGAAACCCCTTTGGGGAGCCGAATGTTTTCACTGGTGATAATAATTGTTTGCGTTCCCTTGGCCATCCGGGAGAGGTCGATTTTGACGCTCGGCGGATTCATGGCCAGGTTGTCGATGTCGGATTTTGGCCCGGCGAGATGCAACTTGATTTCGTTGGCTTTGTCGCCGACGAGGACGAGGTCCTGGGCAGGAGAGGTATAGTCGATGCTCACCGGTAAAACCCGTTCCACCACCTCGCGCTGGGAAAGCATCAGGCTCGACCAGAAAATAACCGCAATGACCAGGCTGGTCGCCACCTGGAAAAGCGTTCGCTTGCGGATTCTCGGTGAGCTGTCCCGGCGGAAAAATCCCATCTGCTGCTGATGCTCGACAATGGCGTTGGTGATGTCATCGGCATTGCGTGCCGGCTGCATGGTGCCGTTGGTGAATATGGAGGCCTGGCCCCGTTCTTCGGAGACAACCAAAACCAGGGAGTCTGTTTGCTCCGCCAGCCCCATGGCGGCATGATGACGGGTGCCGTATTCTTCCGAGAGTCGGGTGGATTGTGACATCGGCAGACGGACCCCGAACTGGGTGAGCCGATCTCCTTCAATGATGACGGCCCCGTCGTGACCAGGCGAATTGGTGTCGAATATACTGAGAATGAGCGGTAAGGAAGGGGCGGCGTTGAGTTGATAGCCGCCGGAGATTTTATCCTTGATCGGTTCCTTGCCGGGAAAGACGAGAATGGCGCCGCAGCGTTCCTGGGCCAGCTTGATGATGCTTTCCGCGATTAACGCCTGAAGTTCGGTGCCCTGGTCCTTGAGACGATGGGGAGGGACGGAAACCGCCTTTTCCAGGACTTTACGCAGTTCCGGCTGGAAAATGACGATTAGGCCCAACACGGCCACATGGCTCACGTTCTGGTAGATCCATTCTATTCCCTTGAGGCTGAGCGCGTTGGCCAGGATGAAAACGGCCAGCGCCAGCAAAATGCCGGCCATGATTTTCCAGGTCCCGAGCCTGAGGAGGGTTCGGAAGAGGAAAAACAGCCCGGCACTGATGAGGAGGATGTCGAGAACAGCCCTCCAGGAAAAAAATTCATAGGTAAGAGCAATGGAATGCCCCATGGAATGGTTCCTTCGCGGTTGGTTCGTTCGGTGTCAGGCGCTCAAGAGAAGAACGCGCCTTTCACGAATATGTTTGCAGATGCCGATAGCGCGACACTGTCCGGTTGGCAACAGTAAGAATGATTATAACAAAAACCAACCGTTGGACGAAGAATTAATCCTGTTCATCTACCCGGCGGACCCTTTCTTTCTTTAAAATCGGGGAAAGAGATATCTCTTTTGACAGTGCGCCGGATCTCGGGCCGGATACAAGACGCTCCGAGTTGGGCAGGTCAAGCCTGTTCACCACTTGAAGCAACTCCGTGCCAGGACGAAAACAGCGGTACGGAGCCGTTCTTTCCCGTTGCATGGCCTTTGAAAAAGGCTTGATTTTTCATGGTGTACGGGTAATATAAGCGGCTATTGATATTTAGCTGAGTTGTAGCAAGACACTATTTGCAAACAACTGCATCGCAAAAACAGTCTGTTGTGAAGCGCGGACATCGGTTTCGACGCTTGTGCGAGCATGAACTTTTTTTTTCAGGAGATTTAATCATGGCCCGTAATTGTGAAATCTGTGGCAAAGGCCCGACCACCGGCAATAACGTCAGCCACGCCCATAACAAAACCCGTCGCCGCTGGCTGCCCAATCTGCAAAAAGTTCGGATGGTGACCAAGAACGGTGGAACCGTTTATGTGCGCGCCTGTACACGTTGCATTCGCTCGGGTGCGGTTGTCAAGCCTGCCTGATTTTTTCCCGGTCGTTGATATCAGGGCGAGTTGATCTGGTCATCTCGCCCTTTTTTCATCTTTTTACCAGGAGAAACACGGGAAACCCCGAGGAAACAATGAGCGAAGAAGAGATTCGATTTTTACCGTACGAAGAGGCCTCTCGTCTGGTTGGCGCCATTCAGGAGGAAGAGGATATCGAACAGCCCAATCATCGTATTCTCACCGTCTACAGCAATCAGGACAGGGAACTGTGCTGGTATGACTTCGACGAGGTCATGCGCGATGCGGGCATCGTCAAGAACGACCCGGAATCCAGGGAAAAAGTGAGCGAATATATCCTGCACCACCTGCCTGACTGGGTGTTGGATCGCTGATAGCCTGTTTGTTCATCCAGCCCTCAAAGCTCGCCCTCGGGCATGGCTGAGGGCTGATCGCCGCCAAGGACGAATCCTCCGTCCATCCGTACGACCGCTCCGGTCATGAAATCCGCATCCCTCACCAGAAACAGGACCGCCTGAGCAACCTCCGCCGGAGTTCCGGTTCGTCCAAGGGGCGTATGGTGGATAAGGGCCTGTTGTTGCTCCTCGCTCAGTATCCCCCACCCCCGGGTGCCTGGGCCATGACGTTGATCGATCAAGCCCAGCATCAGTTCATTGACCCGTACAGTCGGTGCGCCCATACGGGCCCATGTTTCGGTCAGCGAGGCGACGCCCCGGTTGGCGGCGCTGAATCCGTCGTTGAAGAGCAGGCCCGCCGGTCCGTTGCGCCCGACGATTGCGGCTATCGAGGAAATATTGACCACCGCCGCCTCCGGGCTTTGGCGAAGAAGCGGCAAGGCCCGGTCAAAGACCAGCCATTTGGCATGGAGGGTGGTTTCCATTTCCAGCTGCCACTGTTCCCGGTTGACCTCGCGATGATAGCCTCCATGGAGAACCGGCATGCCGCCCCGTTCGATATTGTTGATCAGGATGTCGAGGCCGCCGAACTGATCCTCGATCGAGTTCAGCAAGGTGGCGATATCCTGTGGCTGCCGCAGGTCGGCCTGGATGGCAAAATGTCCTTCTTCGCGCTTTCCGAATTCCTCGGCCATGGCCACCGCCGATTCCGGCCAGTCGTGCCAGGGCAGTGCCAGGCGAACCCCCTCATCGGCCAACCTTCTGGCGATTGCCAGGCCCACGCCCCGCGAAGCCCCCAGGACCAGTGCTCTTTTGCCGCGTATCCGCATCTTGTTTTCCTCCGAGGCTACACTATAGTTTATGAACTTACCCCTTTTCTCATACACCAAGCAAACAGGTTCAACAATGCAGTCTTTTCTTCGGCAGCGCGTCGTTCCCCTTCTGTTCCTTTTTTTCCTTTTTCAGTGTTGTTCGGGACAGGTTCGTCTGGTTCAGGCCAATGAGGGCCAGCAGCCGGGAGGTTGCCTCTCCTCTGGATGGCCCCAGGACGAAAGCGATCTCCACCCCGACCCCAGCCTTGTTTTTGGCCGCCTGCCCAATGGGCTGCGGTATGTGCTCAAAGCCAACGCCAAACCCGGGCAGCGGGTGGCAATGTATCTGAATGTTCAGTCCGGCTCGCTCGACGAAACCGAGGAGCAGCGCGGAATCGCCCATTTTCTCGAACATATGCTGTTCAACGGCACGACCCATTATCCTCCCGGTACCTTGGTGGAATATTTTCAGTCGTTGGGCATGGGGTTTGGCGGCGATACCAATGCGCATACCGGCTTTGACGAAACCGTCTACAACCTGCTCCTGCCTTCCAATGAAGACAAGGTGGTCGCCGAGGGGTTCAAGGTCCTGGCCGATTATGCCCGCGGCGCCCTGCTCTTGGAAACCGAGGTGGACAAGGAAAGAGGCGTGATCCTGGCGGAAAAACGAAGCCGGGACTCGGCTGCCAGCCGGGTTTCGAAGCAACAGATGCAGTTCGACTTTGCCGGTACCCTGGTTGCCGGGCGCGATCCCATCGGTACGGAAACCGTGATCAAGGCTGCGGACAGCCGCCTCTTGCGGAGTTTTTACGACCGCTGGTACCGGCCGGAAAATTGTATCATCGTGGTGGTCGGCGATTTCCGGCCCCAGGCCGTTGAGCCGCTGCTCGCCCGGGCGTTTTCCCCTTTGCGGGGCGAGGGGGCGGTGGGACAATGCGCGGATTATGGACGGCTGCCCGAAACCGGGACGGATGTGTTGGTCTATCCCGAGCAGGAGCTGGGCTATACCGGCCTGGCTCTGACCACGGTCTTCAATCACCCTCCCCAGGCAGACACCCTGGCCTGGGAAACCGATCAACTCCGCCAGTATTTGGCCGTGCTTCTCTTGTCCAACCGGTTCAAGCAGTTGGAAGAGCGGGCCAACAGTCCTCTTGCCCAACCCGCGGTGCATGGGGGGATTTTTCTGGGGCGTTATGGATATGCCACCCTTACCGGACGTGCGGTGGCCGGCCGTTGGCAGGAAGGGCTGCAATTGCTGCAGACCACCTTGGCCCAGGCGCTCCGCGATGGGTTCACCAATGAGGAACTGGCCCGTGGGAAGCGGGAAATCCAGGCCTTGCTTGAAAAAGCCGTTCAGACAACCGCCACCCGCGACAGCAGTGAGTTGGCCGAAGAGATCATCCGCAAGCTCAACGACCGGGAAGTGATCCTTTCTCCCGCGCAGGAGATGGCCTTATACGGACCTGTTTTGGAGAAGATTGCGACCGCCGATGTGAACCTGGCCTTGCGCCGGCTCTGGGGCCATCCCCGCCGTTTGGTCGAGGTGGTCGGTGTCATGCCCCCGGAGCTTCAAGGGGAACAGGGGGAGACATTGGTTCGGCAGGCCTATGCCCGGGCCGGAGAGGCACCGGTCGAACCGTGGATCGGCGAACAAAGGGCTCCCTTCCCCTATCTGGAGCCACCGGCGGCAGCCGGCACCATTACCGATAGGCAACAGTTCCCGCAAATCGGCGTCAGCAGTTACCAACTGGCCGGCGGCGTGCGGCTGAATATCAAGCAAACCGATTTTCAGGCGAATCAGGTGCTGCTGTCGGCCCAGTTCGGCAGCGGCAAACAGGGGGAGCCGGAAAAGGGCATGGCGCTGTTGGCCCAGGCGGTGATCAGCGAAAGCGGGATCGGCCGGCTGAGCAAGGAACAACTCCAGGCCGCGCTGGCCGGTTCGAACGCGGAACTGGCGTTCAAGATTGGTCCGGAGAGTTTTTCCTTTGTCGGCAGTTCGATGACGAACGAGTTCGAGCTGATGCTGCAACTGCTTTATCATCACCTCCATGATCCCGCCTTTCGCGAGGATGCCTTCAATCGCAGCCGGGACGGCCTGCAGCGGATGTACCGGCAGATGGACAATTCCGTTGAAGGGGGACAGCAGGTACAGGGGGAACGGTTTCTTGCCGGTTCCTGTCCGGAATACGGAATGGCCTCCTGGGAGGAGATCGCCGGAGTGGGGCTCGAGCGGATCCGCTCCTGGCTCGGCCCGGTCTTTGCCGTGGCGCCGCTTGAGATCAACGTGGTAGGCGACATCGATCCCCAGACGGCCTTGCGGCTTGCGAGCCGCTATTTCGGCCATGAGGAGCGCTGGGCCGTGACAAGCGTTTCCGAGTCAACGCCGGTATTTCCTGCCGGCCGGGAGCACCATGTGACCGTGGCCAGCTCAATCGACAAGAGCATGCTGACCGTGGCCTGGAAAACCAGTGATTTCTGGGATATAGGCCGAACCCGCCGGCTCAATCTCCTTGCGGCCGTTCTTGATGACCGGCTCCGGGTCAGGATTCGCGAGGAACTCGGTGCCACCTATTCCCCCCAGGTGATCAGTCAACCCAGTCGGGGCCATGAAGGGTTCGGGCTGCTGCAGAGTTCCCTGATCGTGGCTCCGGACCAGGCGGAGTCGCTGGCCGGGGTGATAAAACATGTCGCCGAAAGCCTGGGAGAGCAGGGGGTGAGCGAAGATGAACTGCACCGGGCCCTGGAGCCTATCCTGACCTCAATCAAGGATATCAAACGGAACAACCGTTACTGGATGGAATCGGTACTCAATCTTTCCAGCCGTCATCCCCAACAGCTGGAGTGGCCGTTGTCGATCATGGAAGGGTTTGCCGCCATCAAGGCCAATGAACTGACCGCCCTTGCCCGGCAATATCTCGGGACCGGGCAGGCGGCCACGGTGATCGTCAGCCCCGGGAAAAACGGGCAGGCTCAGGCCGCCGAAGCCGCAGGGAAAGGCAAGCAAGGTTAACCGGCAAGCCAGACGGCCACGTTCTGCGCCTGTTTGACGGTCTTGTCGGAGACCCCCTTGAGTTGGCCCTTGCACAGGTCACGTCTCCGGCGGCCGATGACGATGGTGCCGCAGTTGTTTTGCTTGGCCTGCTTGAGCAGATCGCTGCTCACATCCATATGCATCTCCGAGGACAACTGCTTGATCCGGAAGCGGGAGAAACCGTTGTCCACCAGCAGTTGGGTATGGGCGTTGAAAAGATGGTTGTCCAGATCCAGGTACCTGCCGCACCATTCCTTGCCCCATTGGGCGTGGAAATCTTCCGGCCGGGCCCCTGCCTGCTTGCCGAACACGGTGTTGGAATGATAGAGGTAAATTTCGGCGTTGGGATGTTCCTTGAGCATGAAGGCCAGGTGGTCCGCGGCCATCAGTGAAGAGGGATGGCTGTGGACGGCGAGGAGAAAACGGGTGGTGCTGACATTGCCGTCCACGATCCACAGGGGCGAACGGTGGCATTTTTCGATCAGGTCCGAGGAGGTGCTGCCGAAAAACATGTTGCCCACCGCTCCCAATCCACGGCGGCCGATGAGGACGGCATCGTAGTTGCCGCGTTCGGCCTCTTGGCGGATGGCGTTGCAGATCCCGGAGGCGCTTTTGATCTGGGTCTGGATCTGCTCCGGGGCAAAACCCTGTCGAACCAGCCGTTCCTCCGCCTCCTTGAGGTGCCTGCGGGCAAGGGCGGAGCCTTTGTCGCAGCCGGAGGCCTGGCCCCTGAGCGGGTCGACCTCATACATCCAATCCTTGTCCGTCCCGCCGGAGGACACCACCTGAAGGAGATGGATGCTGAGATTTCGGTCGACCGCAAACAACCGGGCAAGGTAGTCGAGACTGTTGGAACTGTAGACGGAGCCGTCAATGGCAACAAGAATGGTTCGGTTCATCCGGTCCTCCTCGGCATAGGGGAAATTTCCGCCGCTCGATGGCTGGAATAGATCGGTCACATATCGTTGTTTTCGCAAAATGCCGCGAAAACCACACGGTTACATGAAGAGAGTATAGTACAAAAAGGCGACCAGGGCTATGCTCAAGGCACGGAAACTTTGGCTGAAGAGGATGAGTTCCGCTGCCAGCACCGGCTTGAAGATGCCGGCATAATAGGGATACTGATGGCGGATGGCCCGGACCGGCGAGGAAAGAACGTTGCCGATCAGGAGCACCAACACGATCTCCTTGGCCTGCATGGAACCGCTGGCCAGGAGGGATCCGGCGGCAGCAAGCCCGGCGGTGAACTCGGCGGCCATCTGGAAGGTGAGGATGGAAAGGGCCTGTGGGGTCAGCCAACTCATCCAGGCCAGATGCTGGGCCATGAAGTGCTCGGCAGCCTTGAAAAAACCGGCCTCGCTGAGGAAATAGAACAGGATGTAAATCGGAACGGTGTAGGTGACGATTTTGCGGATACGCCGTTTGAACCGTTTCATGGTGTTGTTCAGGGCCGCGCGGAGGGGATGTTCCGGTTCCGGCGGCAGTTCGTTGTGCAGGGCCTCGCCGTTGTTTTTGGGCAGCAGCACTCTACCCAGCACCGCGATAAGGAGGGTCCGCAGCAGTGCGGTGCCGATGGTCAGGCCGATATAGACTACCGCCGCTCCCTTGATGATCGGGGCGGCTATAAAGAAGGTGGTCGGCAGATGGAGGAAGTTGCTGGGAAGGCTGTTGAACAGGTTGGCAAGAACAAGTTCCTTCCGGCTCAGTTTGTTGGTGTCATACCCCTCGGCGAGCATGGTGTTGGCCGCCATTCCGGAAAAAAAACAGAGGGAAAAGGAGGCGCCGGTGAGCGGGGAGAGATGGCCGAAACGGGTGAGCGGCCGGGCGACAACCGCCAGCTTGCGGGTCCAGTTGAGCGACTCGATGAAGAGTGCCGCCAACAGGCCGATGGCGAGGTAGATCAGCAACCGCAAGAGCGGCCAGCCAAGGTGCAGCCAAAGATGAATCAGGGTATCCTGGGTGATCATGCCTTTCTCGGGAAGTAGTGGTTACGGAGAGGGGGCCGGCCGGGAGAAGCGGAAGACGGCCGGCAACGCATAAGGCGGCACTATATACCAGCGGGCAAAGAGAGCAAGAGGACACTGTGCAACAGGTCGTGACAACCGAAAAAATTCCGTTGCTGCTGTGGCTGGACGATCTCGATGCCGAGGCCATGGCCCAGGCGCGCAACCTGGCCAACCTGCCCTGCGCCTTCCACCATGTGGCGATCATGGCCGATGCCCATGTGGGCTACGGCATGCCGATCGGTGGTGTCCTCGCGACTCTTGATGCCGTGATTCCCAATGCGGTGGGGGTGGATATCGGCTGCGGCATGCGGGCGGTGCGCACAGGGCTCCATTCGATCGAAACCGATCTCCTTAAAAAGATCCTGACCGGCCTGCGCAAGGCCATTCCGCTCGGGTTCGAACACCACAGGCAACCCAAACCGCTGGAGATAATGCCGGGCCCCGCGGCGGCCGATACGGCATTGCCGGTGGTGAACAGGGAATTTGCCAGCGCCCGGTGCCAGATCGGCACCCTGGGCGGCGGCAATCATTTTATCGAGATTCAGCAGGGCAGCGATAATCGCGTCTGGCTGATGGTCCATTCCGGAAGCCGCAATCTCGGCTACCAGGTGGCCGGCCATTACAACAAACTGGCGGTGCAGTTGGCCGCCAAGAGCAAAAATGCCGTCCCCAAGGCGTGGCAACTGGCCATGCTGCCGCTTTCGGCGCCCATCGGGCACCAGTATCTGGCGGAAATGCAGTATTGCGTGGAGTTTGCCCGCGCCAATCGGGCGGAGATGATGGTGGTCTTCCAGGAGATTGTGGCCGGGGCAACCGGTTGTGACCAGTTTGACAAGGCCCTGGATGTGGCCCATAACTATGCTGCACGGGAGCATCATTTTTCCCGCATGGTCTGGGTGCACCGCAAGGGTGCGACCCGCGCCTTTGCCGACGAATACGGCATCATTCCCGGCTCCCAGGGCAGTTCCAGTTTTATCGTCCGGGGATTGGGCAATCCGCAGTCGTTCATGTCCTGCTCCCACGGCGCCGGACGGGTATTGGGCCGCAAGGAGGCCCA
>JBFWIP010000009.1:0-1430 GCA_050255935.1 Desulfobulbus sp. | reverse complement strand
CTCATGGCCGTGGTGATATTGCCGAAATGGGCGATGTCGGTGGTGCCGATGCCGTCACCATGGATGCCCATTTTCGCCAGGGATTTCTCCAGCGTGGGAATGGCGCCGAAAATGCCGATCGAGCCGGTAAGCGTGGTCGGGGCCGCGACGATGCTGTCGGCGTCCGCTGAAAGCCAATACCCCCCCGAAGCCGCCATCGCGCCCATGGAAACCACCACAACCTTGCCCTCTTTTTTGGCCTGGACCAGTTCCTGGCGGATCAGTTCGGCGGCAAAGGCACTGCCGCCACCGGTATTGATCCGGAGAACGATTGCCTTGATGCGCTGATCCTGCCGGGCCTTGCGGATTTTTCTGATCAGGTCGTCGGCGCCGATCCGGCCAACCGAGCCCTTGCCGGGCAGGATATTACCGCCGGCGGTAATGATACCGACCAGTTTCTGCTTTCCGGCGGTCTCGGTGTACGAGGGCGTGACGGTCTGGAGATAGCGTTGAAAATCGATGTGGTTGAAACTTTTTTTATCCGGCGACGCTCCGACTGCAGCCCGCAACATCGCTTCCAGCTCCTGGCGGGTTTTCAGCCCATCCACCAGGCCGGTGGACAGTGCCAGTTGTGCCCGGTCTCCTCCCACCGAGGCAAGTTGGGAGACCAGCTGATTGACATTTTCCGTGAAAACTTCCGGGTCGAGCCGGCGATGCTTGATGATATCGGCGCTGTATGCGTTCCACAGTTTGTGCAACCAGAGACTGTTGGCTTCCCGGTCCTCCGGCGACATGTCATTGCGGAGAAAAGGTTCCACCGCCGATTTAAAGGTGCCTACGCGGAAAACATGGAAATCGACGGCCAGGCTGTCCAGCATCTCCTTGAGATAAAGGCGATAGACGGAAAACCCCCGCAGGTTGACCGCTCCCATGGGGTGGAGATAGATTTTGTCCGCCCAGGAGGCTAGGTAGTATTGACCCTGATTGAAGCTGTCGCCAATGGCGATGATCTGTTTGCCCTTCCCCTTGAATTGCTCCAATGCCGCGCCGATGGCCTGGATCTGGTCCAGGCTGGCCGCTTCCATTTGATTGGTGTTGATCACCAACAGCTTGATGCGGGGATCTTCGGCTGCCGCACGGACGGCATCGAGGATGTCTTGCAGAAAGGTTTCTTCATGCAGAGGCGTGCCGGTGACCTGGTTCATTACCCGTGTGACGGGGTCCATAGGGGAGCGTTCCTCGACAATATCCCCCTCCGGCGCCAGAATGAGTGCGCAGTCATGCGGAATCTGAACCTCCGGAACATACAGGGCGACCGCAGCAATCGCAAGGATGAGGCTGAGGAGAATCAGGTTGGAGAGCACCGACAGCCCGGAACTGAGAAATTTCCATAACCAGTAGAAAGGGCGGGTGAGGAAGTAAAAGAAACGTTTCATATCAATGTGTTGGTG
>JBFWIP010000008.1:6651-39105 GCA_050255935.1 Desulfobulbus sp. | reverse complement strand
ATAAAGAGATTGACATATTTTGGAAATCAGTTAATATAGTCGGATTGCAACGCGGGGTGGAGCAGTCTGGTAGCTCGTCGGGCTCATAACCCGAAGGTCAGAGGTTCAAATCCTCTCCCCGCTACCAAGATATATTCAAGGGTTTAGATCGATCTGGTCTAAACCCTTTTTTTATTTTGTATCCATTTTGGTGCCCATCAGCCTATATTAAATTTGGAAAGTGTATACGAAGAACGCTTGATTTGGAACCGAGTTGCCTAAGGTTTGGAACCGCGTTTCACTCCTCTTTTTTTTGCTTTTTAAATCCCGATAAGAAGCTCGGCTACATTCCTGTAATCGGCTTCGAGGAGCGAGAAAATGCTCAAGCTTGATACTTGTTGGATTGTGTTGCTCTGTCTTTTCCTTTCCCTGTTTGCTTCCTCCGGTGACGCCGCAGCTATCACCTCTCTTCATTCTTATCCTGAAATAGAGGCAGCCTGGAATCAGGGCGATCTTGACGGGGCCATTCATTTGCTTCAGGAAAAGAAACAAAGAGACATTGAGAACAAGGACGTGGATGAGCTCCTTCGGGCAATGAGTCTGCAAAAGGAAAAAATGGATGCATGGCTGAAAAAAAGCGGGCATTTTTTAGAACAGAAAAAGATCGAGAAAGCTCGCCATGCATTGGCCTTGGCCCCAACCATCAGTAGCAATTATCCCCCCTATAAGACTTTGCTGGCCCGTATCAATGCTCTTGAACAGGCCATGCTTTTCCCGCCGCAAGTTCTTTTTGATGGTTCAGGGCTGGGAGATACGTTTGTTTCCTATAATAATGACGGTAAACTGGAACAGTTGGGTGCTTTTACCGAGAAAGGGCTTGAGGTCAATGTCCCGGAAGGGCATGGTTGGGGGCGGGTTGGCCTGGCAAGCAAGAATGCGCTGGCGGTCTTTTCCGCCCATCCGGATCAAACCGTTCGATTGGATTTCGAGTTTCAAAGGGAAAAGACCCGAGGCTACACGATTGAATTGGACGCCATTGATCCCAATGCGGCCGATCTGAAAATTGTTTTTCGTCAGAACGGCACGGACAGGCCGATCCTCCAGCTTTTGTCCAATAATGTTGTTCAGCAGCAGGCTTTTGTCGCCCCGGACAGCATCAAGAAACTTACTTTGGTTGTTTCTCCTGATCAGTATTGCTACGCCGAAACCGATGACGGCTTCTTGGTTCAAACTGCTTTCTACCCCAAGGAGCCAGCCAAAGGTGGGTATATTTTGAGGGTGTATGCCCTGGCGTCCACCTACAAGGCCTCAACCAGCATGGCTTTGACCTCCATAACCATGGCGCAAAGGCCCTTCACGCCGTCATCCAACCTCTCCCATCTCGATGACAGTGAACAGGATATTGTTCTTTTTGATGGCAGTCATTTCAACAAGCAATGGATTCCTTTTCCCTATACGAAACATAGCGACATGTTTTTCCATACGGCACGCATCAAACAGGGGGAGCTGGTTGCTGAGGTCGATGCCGATGAGAAATGGAAGAAACGGGTGGGGCTGGGGTCACCGGAACCGCTTGTCTGGATGGACAAACTGGATCGTCGCGGAACCGCAATAACAGTCACGGTCCAATTTTCCCCCGGGCAAACCAGCGGCTTTGTCCTAACCGCGGGAGAGATCAATTCCTTCTGGCAGGAACCCACCGGCAACATGATGGAAATTGTCTGGAAGCGTCTCGGGAAAACCGGGAAGCCCGGGCTGGAGGTATGGATCAACCGTACCAAGGTATTTGATGAAGTAACGTCCATGACCGAGGCTTCGGCAATATCTTTGGTGCTTACCGAGGGGCAATTCCGTCTTCAGGGAGCGGGCATGCCGGACCGGGCCTTTGCATGGCCATCGCTTCTCACCGACAGGGGGGTGCATCTTTGGGTGACCTCCTTGCGGAGCAACAAGGAGACCCCGGTGGGCATGGCCATACAAAAAATTCTGCTGCATAGAACCATAGGCAAGGAGAACACTGGCGCTACCAGCGAGCTTTCACCGCTTCCGATAACGAAACTCCTCACTCCCGAGACTCAACAGGATTTCGGGTGCTTTAGCGGCAAGGAGGGCGGCAAACCCTGTGCCTGGCAGAATGATACCCTGGCGATCAAGGTTTCCCCCGGAGAAAAGGAGCCGAAAGGGGTGCGTGCTCCGGAGGAAATGATCGTCCTTGACAAACGCAGGATTACTCACGGCAGCAAAGAGATCGTTTTCCACTTCGATCCCCTGCAGACCAATGAGTTTGACCTTTCTTTCGGCTCCCATCATCTGATTCTGCGCAAGGAGAACGATGGGATGTATTCTTTTTCTTTCGATACAATCCGCAGGCTGGTCACGGAAAGCTGGCTGAAAGAGCAGTGGAACGGTCAACTGACACTCACCTTTTCCGGCACCGCCATGCATGCGCAACTCGATGAAAGCGTGGGCATTCTCCAACTGACCAAACCCACGACCACCATGGCTGTACAGATAGCCACCCTGTCGCCTCCCAAATCGGGGAACGAACAAAAAGGTTTTGTCATCAAAACGATCACCGGCCAGTGGTTGCCACCCGAGGGGGGCGATGCCGCCCAACGATGGAATTATGTGGATGACGATGATTTTGATCCCGATGCGTTTCTTCGGGAATTAAAGAGGGCATTGCCATGAAGAATCTATGCTGCGGTTTATTGGTATGGGTCGTGTTGGCCGGGGCGCAAAGCGCTTTCTGTGCAGGGCAGGAAGAAGCACAACGCCAACAATTGACAGCCCACTATCTCTCTCAGCTCGATCACGCAAAAATGCAGAAGCTGATGCAGCGGGTGGGGAAACAAGCCCCGAAAAGCTTTTACAATTGCCTCTGTAAAGCCGATGGCGGCGGTGCCGCCATGGGGGTGGGGGTGTCCTATCATCCTGAACCGGTGAAGCCCTATGACAAACGTTACTCCTGTAACCATGAAGGGCCGCCGTGCATGGCCTCGGGAATGGGCTGCTGGCGATTCCCGTTGCCCAATGATGAAAAAATGTGGGCGGCCTGTCTCAAAAACTATCCGCTTGAAGACGCCACCCCCATTGACGCCGCCGTTGTCAATGCTGCCAACAATACAGGTGCCGGAACGCTTGCCGGCGGGACATCGCAGCTCTCACGGCTGACATCCGATGAAGAACGTTTGCTGGAGCGTCTTCTGGAATACAGGAAGCTGTGTCTGCCCAATGTGGAGAAGAAGATTGAGGATATCGTGCTGTGGAGCGGCAAGGGCGGGGCAATTGTCAAGCATGCCCTGGACAAGGCTGCCGGTTCCTCAAATGTCTGCGAAGAGGCCGTTACCGTCTCCCTGTTTCTGAAGGGGCAGGATGGCATGTATCCAATGGAGGTGATGGGAGAGGCAATCTGGCCCTTTGTGCCCTACAGTTCGACCATTAACCTGTTTCTGCCGCTGTTCAAGGGGGAATCGTTGACTCCTGATGATATTTCCCACGCGGATATATTCAACGACTTGACCGATAATGCATTGTCCGGGCTGAAAAATCCGACCAATATCACCAATGTGATGAGCGCATTGGAAACGTTGGATAAGGCGTACAGCACATACAAGTTGAACAGGAGTTTCAGGGAGGCATCCGATCTTTTTGTGCAGAGCCAGGCCTGGACGCAGGAAAAAAGAGACCGTTTTCTGCTGGAAAACAACGCGGAACTTCGCATGACCAAACAGAAAATAGTGCGTATAAATAATAAACTTAGAGCTGATTTGGAGGCAATTCTTCCCACTGTACGGCAGCAACAGGTTGTCGGAACAATGTTTAACCCGCCCGGAACAAAGATTCCAAACGACAATCCTCTCTGGCAGTCATATTTCAGGAAGCAGGAGCAGTTGTACCGGGAAGCTGCGGTTGCGCAAGGTCCACTGTACTCAAGGATTATTGACCTGAATATACACCGGCAGGCGCTTACATATCGGGAGGCGTTGCGGGTGAAGGGATGTGAGCAATTTCTTGCCGAGAGTAAAATGAATTGCCAGAAATAACAATGAGTTGCACGTGGTGCGACCAGCGGGCCTCCCCTGGACGGGAATTGGCGAAAGGAAAAGGGGAGAGGACGTTTTTTTAGGATGGACGAATATTGACAGGGGTGCCGGAACTCTTATGGTGTAAATCAGTTTTGACGAAGGATTGTTCAAAACAGTGAAGACCTCCTGCCATATTTCGTGGCTTTTCCATGACCTAGAGGAGAGTGACTATGTTTAGCTGTAAAAAATGCGGTTCGACCGACAATGATGCCAGCAGGCTGTGTGCCCCTGATCTTGCACTGACTCCGAAAAAATTTTGCGGTGCATCCAGCAGGGAGGTGTGCGACGGGCAAAAAGTCGCCATGCAATTTTCCTGTGATGCCTGCGGCAGTCTGTCCGCCAGGCCCGACAACCTCTGCAGTCCGAGTAAAATCCGTTAACAGCTCCCTTCCCCCGGCCTGATAACCGTGCGGTTATCAGGCCGTTCTTTATCCTGCCTCGACAGGCTTACCCCGGAGTCGATTGTCGACTTCAGCCACCGATTCACGCGATTTCTGCCAAGTGTTCCATTTGGGTCAATCAGGATTGAAAAGGCCCCGTATCGGCGTCGAAAACAATCCCCCGGCCAGCGTGGTAAAACCGTAACCACTTGATTGTGCATCGCTCCCTCGTCGAGGGAAGGGCGAACGGTTCCGTAATGTTTCAAACTGGGCGGGTTGTTTCTAGTTGTTCGGCGCTGTTTCCCGAAAAAAATGACCATTTATTTGTTCTTCTTTCTAATATGCTGTAAGAGCGATGTTTTGTCGTTTGGTCCGTGTCTTGCTAAAGAAAGAACAACGAGCGCATGTTGCTCCGGTGTTTTTGCCCGGTATGAACACTGAGAAACATCCGGTGGGAGGAACCTGCTGTTTCTCCGGTCCCGGTTATTCGGTTGCACTATTTTTGCCCATTCCCAAGGAGGAGTTTATGTCAGTCGTTACCCTTTTCAACGGCAGTTTCTGCCTCAGTGATCAGTTCGTGGAGATGTTGCAGGCGCAGATCGGCTACAAGGTCATTATCGATGCGGATATCGTGGCCAAGGCTGCGGGCATGTCGGCCATCAGTCCCCGGAAAATAGAGAATATTCTCGTGAACAAGTCCTCTGTCTTCAACAATATCACCCATGAGAAAGAGCGGGGCCTCTCCTGGCTGAAGCTGTCCATGGCGGAAACCCTGCTTGAAACGGATAATGCCCTGATCTACGGCATGACCGGTCACCTGGTCCCTGACGAGATCACCCATGTCTTGCGGGTGTGCCTGATTGCCGATCAGGCGTTTCGCATTCTGCAGGCAGGCAGGGAAAACGGGATTGGCGAAAAAGAGGCCGGTAACCTGATTCGCAAGCAGGACAAGGAAAAGGCGGCCTGGACCGATACACTCTTCGGGCAGCCGGATCCCTGGAGTGCCTCGTTGTACGATCTGGTGATCCCGGTGGACAAAACCAAGCTCGAAGAGGCGGTCGGCCTGGTGGTGGAGAATCTGCGCAGTGAGGTGATTCAGCCGACGCAGGCCTCGAAAAAGGCTGCGCGCGATTTTCTGTTGGCGGCCCAGGTGGAGGTCGCCCTGACCAGGGAAGGGCATTTCGTCAGCGTTTCCGCCCGCGATGGTGCCGTTACCCTGACCATCCACCAGAACGTGCTCCTCCTCAGCCGCCTGGAGGAAGAATTGAAGTCGATCGCCGGATCGGTTGACGGGGTCACCTCGATTGAGACCCGGTTGGGCAAAGGGTTCCACAAGACCGATATTTACCGTCGATATGATTTTGAAACGCCGAAACTGCTGCTGGTCGATGATGAGCGTGAGTTCGTGCAGACCCTTTCCGAACGGTTATCCATGCGTGATATCGATTCCGCAGTGGTCTATGACGGTGAGTCGGCCCTGGAATTGATGGGTACCGATGATCCGGAAGTGATGATTCTCGATCTGAAGATGCCGGGCATCGATGGCTTCGAGGTCCTGCGCAAAACCAAGGAGACCCGGCCCAATGTCGAGGTGGTGATCCTCACCGGCCATGGCTCCGAGGAGGACAAGGCCACCTGCATGCAGCTCGGTGCCTTTGCCTACCTGCAGAAGCCGGTTGATATCGAGGAGTTGAGCAGCACGCTCAAACGGGCCTATGCCAAAGTGCAAAGCCGTAAACAGGCATGAGGGATCTGGTGATGTCGCCCGTGTTTCCCGGGGTGAAAGGGAGGAGATGATGACGCTGTTTGATCGATTGAAACCGGAATTCTGGCACGGTGAAACTGCTTCCGGTTTGTATAAACAGTTGTTTAATTACCGGCGGTTGTGGAAAGAGGTGGCCTTGATCTTGGTGGTGATTGTCTTTTTGCCGCTGGCCCTGCTCACGGGCTACGAATACAAGGTGACCAAGGCCACTTTCGAAGCCGAGGCCCTGGCCCGATCCGCCCGCTTTGTCGCCAAGACCAGGCGGACGGAATCGTTTCTTCTTTCCAAAAAGCGTTTTGCCCTGGAATTCATTATCAATGACAATTCGTTCGAACAGCTTCTGCAGCCGAGGCGGCTGGCCTCGCTGCTTGAAAACCTCAACAAGGGACTGGCATTGTTCATCGATCTGGGGGTAATTGATGCGCAAGGGCGCCAGCGGGCCTATTCCGGGCCCTATCACCTGGAGAATGCCGACTACTCGGGGCAGCCCTGGTTCAAGGAAATCCAGAATAGGGGCATTTTCATCAGCGACGTGTTCATGGGGTTGAGAAATCTGCCCCATATCATCATTGCGGTGAAAAAAACCCAGGCCGATGGTTCCTTTTATGTCCTGCGCACCGCAGTCAGTATCGAACGGCTCACCGAAATTCTCTCCATCGAGCAGACCGGTGAGGTGGGGGACTCCTTTTTGGTGAACCATCACGGGGTGTTACAAACCCCGTCCCGATATTTTGGCGAGATACTCAGCCAGGTGCCGATAGCGGTGCCTGAATTTTCCGAGCACACCGAAGGGTATCAACTCGATGGCATCAAGCAGGATCTGCCGCTCTCCCAGGTCGGCGGCAAGGGGCTGTCCGAGGCGGTTTCCCGTGGGCCTCTGGTGGTGAACTATGCCTATGTGGAAAACTCGCCCTTCATCCTCATGCTGGTGAGTCCAAAGAATGAACTCATGGCCCAGTGGCAGCAGACCAAGGTGAAGATAGCCGTCTTTTTGGCCTGTACGGTGGCGATCATCCTGTTGGTGCTGCTTTGCGTGGTGACCTATCTGGTCAATGCCATCTACATGGCGGACCAAAAGCGGGTGATGACCCTGCATGAGATCGAATACTCGGAAAAAATGGCCAGTATCGGCCGGTTGGCGGCCGGCATTGCCCACGAAATCAACAACCCCTTGGCGATTATCAACGAGAAGGCGGGGCTGATCCAGGATCTGTTTATGATCAAGGAGCAGTACAAGGAAGACAGCAAGCTGCTGGGATTGATCGAGTCGATCGTTTCCTCGGTGGAACGGTGCTCGGTGATTACCCGCAGGTTGCTCAGCTTCGCCCGTCAATCCGATGCCAACATCACCCGGCTCAATCTGCGGAAGATTGTCACCGAGGTGCTGAGCTTCCTGGGCAAGGAGCCCGAGTATCGATCAATCACCATCAGTCTCGACATTGATGAGGGCGTCGATATCGTGACCGATAAGGGCAAGCTGCAGCAGGTCTTGCTCAATATCATCAAAAACGCCTTCGCCGCAGTGGAGGACGGCGGGCATTTGTGGATCAAGGCCCGAAAGAAGGGGGCCGGGGTGGAGTTGACCGTTCAGGACGATGGGTGCGGTATTCCCCAGGAGGATGTTGCCAAAATCTTTGAGCCCTTTTTTACCACCAAGGGAGGCCGGGGCGGAACCGGGCTGGGGCTGTCGATCACCTATGGCCTCATCAGCGAGATGGGCGGCAATATCCGCGTGACCAGCGAGAAGGACAAGGGGACCAGTTTTATCATTTCCCTGCCGCTGGAAAAGACGAACAGCAAGGAGTAGAGTATGCACGTATTGTTGGTTGATGACGAAAAGGAATTGGTGGTGACCTTGGCCGAGCGTCTGTCATTGCGTGATATCGATGCCGATTGGGCGTTGAGTGGCGAGGATGCCCTGAAAATGGCGGAGGCCAAACAGTATGACTTGGCTGTGCTGGATATGAAGATGCCGAAGATGAACGGCCTGCAGCTAAAGGCCGAGTTGCAGAAGCAATATCCGGATATGCATTTCATTTTTCTTACCGGCCACGGTTCGGAAGAGGATTTCGAGGCGGGCGCCTCGGAGGCGGGCGAGGATTATTATCTGATCAAGCCGGTCAACATCCAGGAGCTTGTTTCGAAAATTAATGCCGCCTTCGGTGGCGGGGAGGCGTGAATGGATCCTCTTGCAGCGACACTGGATGCCATCTGTGTGCAGGTCTTCGGGAAAATTTCCGCGGCGATTTCCCATGATTTGAAAAATGTTCTGGCGATTGTCAATGAAAACGCCGGGCTGGTGGATGATCTTGCCCTGCGGGCGGCCAAGGGCATCGAAATTCCGCCGGATCGACTCACCGTCACCACGGCGCGCATCCTCAAACAGGTCAAGAGGGGGGATGCGGTGTTGAAAAATCTCAACCGTTTCGCCCATAGTACGGATGTGCCGCTGTCGCAGGTCAACGTTGCGGAGATGGTCGCCTTGATGGTCGACCTGGCGGGGAGGCAGGCGGCGATGAAGGAGTTGACCTTTACCGTGGCGCCCTCGGAGGTGGTTGTGTCCACCTGTGTGGTGTATCTGGAATCGTTGGTGTACCTGCTGCTGCGGCAGCTTATCGATACCGTGCCGCGCAAGGAGACGGTTGAAATTACGGTTGCGGTCGACGGCGATGCGGTTATGATCAGCGCTGAAAATGGTGCCGGCTTGCCCCTGCTGGAGGGGAATGCCGTGGATGGCGAGCAGGAAAGGTCGCTTATGCAATGGCTGCAGGCCGAGGTGTCGGTTGTGCCGGGCAAGATGGAGTTGCGCCTGCCGCAACAGGGTGCCCTGTGATTGCCGGCAAGGATTGTGTTGTATGAGAAAGAAGGTCGTAAAGGAGGATGCATGAACGAGCGGGTATTGTTGATTGATGATGAGCAGGATTTTATGGATGTTCTTGCCGAGCGCATGCGCGATCGGGGGATGCAGGTGTCAACAACAGCCTCGCCGCTTGAGGCTATGGATCTGGCTGGGGAGGGGGGATACGATGCGGTCATCCTGGATTTGATGATGCCGGAAATGGACGGGCTGGAGGCCCTTGCCCGCTTGCGGGAAAAGAACCCTGATTTGCAGATCATCCTCCTGACCGGACATGCCACCATCGAAAAGGGGATTGAGGCGATGAAGCTCGGGGCTATGGATTTCCTTGAAAAACCTATTGATATTCAAACATTGAATGAAAAAATCAAGGAAGCAAAAGCTCAAAAGATGGTGTTGGTGGAAAAACGAACCGAAGAAGTGATAAAAAACATAATCGGCTGCAAGGGGTGGTGATTCGCCTGCAGTGAGAATGGACTCGTGCCGTCCTGGAAATCGGAAAAGCCTCCCCGCAAAAAAAGAACAGGACGGCATGAAGATTGGAACACCGTTCTTGCGCCTTTTCACGCGAACGAGGGCCAGAATCCGGCTGTTGCGGAGAATTTTTCTCAAAAGAACCTTGCCCGTTGCCCGTTTAGTCGCTATTTTCCCTATATAATCGTTTTTATCAATCCGTTGAGTTGGTTGCCGCGAGGTTTTTCGGGCAGCCGTTTGGCGGTACAGTCGTGCAGAGGGAGGCGTCTATGGAAAAGAAAGAATGGGGTGCTGTTCCAACACTGGAAGGCTTGGAGGTGGATTGGGATTATTGCCCGAGCTGCCGCGATGGCAAGCGGCTCCATAAGCGTCTGACCAGCATTGATGTGGCCCATATCTATGGGGATCGTCAGGTCCCCG
Source organism: Desulfobulbus sp. (assembly GCA_050255935.1). Taxonomy (GTDB): domain Bacteria; phylum Desulfobacterota; class Desulfobulbia; order Desulfobulbales; family Desulfobulbaceae; genus Desulfobulbus. The sequence continues at coordinate 29,142 of JBFWIP010000008.1, read as the reverse complement.
TGAGGATGGCCGATGCCACGTCAGCCTTTGATGCCACCCTGCGCGATATAAGCGAGGGTGGTTTGGGGGTTGAACTGGGGGGACGGTTGGACGAATTCCAGCGGCTCAAGGTGGGATTGGTCCTGGGGCGCGATAAAATCGTGGCCGGCGTTCAGGTTCGCCATGTGCGCTACGAAAACAACCGTTACATCGCCGGGTTGCAATTTATCAACCTGGAGCCCTCGATCCGCAAATTTATCGCCGGCTTGTATACTTCCAAAGTGTTGCGCCACGGTTTGTAAGTTGTTTTTCCGCAATAGTAATCGTTTTTCATGGTCTGTCGCCGACAGGCCATTTTTTTTTCGAAAAGAGTTCGAAGCCAGCCTCTCCGTGTGCTGTTGGGTTCTGTCTTTGGGACCCGTGGGTCCTTGATTTCGCTCCTCGCTGCCCATCCGACCTTTCGATTTTCCTTTTCCCTTTCCTAAAAGAAACATATAGGAACGATAAGGAACGTTTTTTGTTCCGCTTTATGTTTCATTGTGTTTCTTCTGTGGCCTCTTGGCAGCCCCTGTCGTGTTCTTCTCCTGTAATAAGTTGAATTTAAAAGAATAATTAATTTCTCTGAATTGGCCCCTGCCTTGCAAATTAAAGGCAACTATTTGGACGTGGTGTTCAATGATCAGGAGATTCCTGGTCATATCCAGTTGATACTCAAACACAATATGAGTGTGCCAAGGAGGAAGAATGGAAAAGGAAATGGAAGCCAAGGTTTTGCTGGTCGATGACGAGCAGGATTTTTTGGATACACTTTCCAACCGTCTGGAAATGCGCGGCCTCAAGGTCAGTGCCGTGACCAGCGGGGAACAGGCGATTGTCGAGGCCAAAGAGCAGGATTACGATGCCATCGTGGTCGATCTTTCCATGCCGGGAATTAACGGGCTGGAGACCCTGAAGCGGATCAAGGCGGATAATCCCCATGCCGAGATCATCATGCTCACCGGCCAGGCGTCGATACAGAGCGGCGTGGAGGCGATGAAGCTTGGGGCGGGCGATTTTCTCCAGAAACCGGTGGAACTTTCCGAGCTGATGAGCAAAATCGGCGAGGCCAAGCATAAAAAAATGCTGGTCCTGCAGGAAAAGTCCCAGGAGGAGTTGCGTAAAATCATCAAGAGCAAGAGTTGGTAACCACCACGAAAGGAGAGAGGCATGACAACAGCAATGCCCACCATAAAAGAACTTGTTGTTCCCCTGGAACAATTTCCCCATCTCGGGAGCGAAGAATCGGTGCATGAGGCCGTGGCTCAGTTGTTTTCCCATACCGCCAACGGTTCCGGGAAACTCATGTTCGATGAACTGATCGTGATCAACGCCGAAAGCCAGTATGTGGGGCGGCTCACCATTCAAGGCATCCTGACCTGTTTTTTCCCGACCCTGTTCGACGGCAACGACAAAAAGGTCTTTGCCGGCATGAGCGAAAAATATACCGACCTGGCCATTCTCCTGGAGGACAGCTTCCAGGTGGAGTGCCGGCGTCAGGGTGCCCTGCCGGTCAGTCAGTTCATGGTTCCCCCGCATAAATCGATCAAGGCCGATATGCATCCCCTGCATGCCGCGGAGATCATGATGGAGGAAAACGAAACCTGCCTGCCGGTGGTGGAGGATAGCTCGCTGATCGGAGTGGTTCGCTTGATCGATATCTTCCGGGTCCTGGCCAGCAGCTGTGCCCTGTAATCCCTTCCCCTTTTCAATGAAAGAACAAAGGTGCAAACATGTCCCCTGCAGTTGTGAAAGAACTTCCCGAGGCGAAAACGCCTTTTGACTGGAAGAGGGTTTTCTTTATCCTCTTAGGAATCGCCCTTTTTTTTGCTGTTTACTACTGCCCCGCCTGGCCGGATGCGGTTGATCCCAAGGGCGAGCATTTTATCCTCAGCAAAGAGGGGAAGGGCGCATTGGCGGTTTTTGCCGCGGCGGCCACCTGGTGGATTTTCGAGGTGGTGCCGATCGGCGTCACCAGTCTCCTGATCGGCGTTCTCCAGGCCCTGTTTTTCATCCGCAAACCGGCCGTGGCCTTCAAGGATTTCATGGATCCTTCGGTGCTCTTCATCTTTGGCTCGGTGGTCATCGGTATGGTATTCACGAAAACCGGTCTGACCCGTCGTATTGCCTACAAAATGCTCTCGATTATCGGGGAGAAAACCTCGTTGATCATGCTGGGCTGTTTTGTGATGACGGCCCTGTTGACCCATGTCATGGCCCATACCGCGGTGGCGGCAACCATGTTTCCGCTGTTGATGGCCATTTACTCCATGTATACCACCGAGACCAAACCCACCAATTTCGGTAAATGTCTCTTCATCGGTATGGCCTACGTGGCCGGCGCCGGTTCGATCATTACCCTGCTCGGTGCCGCCCGTGGTGCGGTTGCCCTTGGCTTTTACAAGGATATGATGCATGTCGACATCAGCTTCGGTACCTTGAGCTACTACATGTTTCCCATCGGCTGGCTGATGGTGTTCATTCTCTGGGGATTTTTCATGATTATGTGTAAACCGGAGAAAGACCGTATCCCCGGCCTTAAGGAAAAGGCGACCCGAATGTATAAGGAGTTGGGCGGCATCACCTCCAAGGAGATCCTGGCTACGCTCATTATCCTTGGCGCTGTCGCCCTGATCGCCATGAAGAGTTTTGTTCCGGCCCTCAGTCCATTGAACAAGACCGGTATCCTGCTCTGTTCCACGATTCTCTTTTTCGTCTGCAATATCCTCACGCTTGAGGACTTGGAAGATATCCCCTGGAACATCATTCTCCTCTTTGCCGGTGCCATGTCGATCGGTTTCTGCCTCTGGGAGACCGGCGCGGCCAAATGGCTCGCGGTGAACTGGCTGGTCCTGTTCCAGAAAGCGCCGGCGATTATCTTTATCCTGGGCATGGCATTTTTCGTGCTGGTCATGACCAACTTCATCATGAACGTGGCCGCGATTGCCATCTCCCTGCCCGTGGCCCTGGTCATTGCGCCCTACCTGGGTGTGGCCGGAGAGGTTATCCTCTTTTCCTCCCTGGTGGTTGCCGGTATGCCCTTTCTGCTGCTGATCGGCGCGGCACCGAACGCCATCGCCTACAACTCCAAACAGTTCACCACCGGTGAATTTCTCAAATTCGGCTTCCTGGCGAGCATCATCTTGATGGTGGTCCTGTGGGTCTTTGTCTCCTTTATCTGGCCGATGATGGGTATGGAAGTTTTTCTTCCCGCAAAGTAAGCTGACGGCTATTGGCCCGGTGCCCCCTGAGACCTTCAGGGGGCCGGGCTTTTTTTATTCCATGAAGGAGGGCTTCTTTTTCGTCATCCGATATTGATCCTCCCGTCGATGCCGGGATAGGTTTTTTTGCCGTAATCGGTTATTTTCGACGGGGTGGCCGGATCTGTTTTCAACGTGGTGGACGTTGGACCGGTTGAAAGAGATGCGGAATCCGGCAAGGTGCGGCATGCTCTACGGTGATACAACAGTGGGGAGTAATGGATGAGCGACGATTTTTGCGAACGTTTTCCCGATGTGATGGTGAGCAGTGTGCTCGATGCCATCCCACACGCGATCGCGGTGGTGGATCGGGACCTGCGGGTGGTGGCCATCAACGAGTTTCTCGAGGCGCTCACCGGGTTGTCGCTTTCCGATGTACGCGGAGTGTACATCGATTTTGTGCTCCGTTCCAACATCGCCCAGCGGGGGCGCACCTTCCGCGAGGTCCTCGGTGCCGGCGAGCCCCTGGTTATCGAGGGTAATATCATCAGCCGCGACCGCCGCAAGTTGTCGATGCAGTTCACCATCTCGCCGCTGCGGAACCGCGAGGAGGAAACCGTGGGGCTGGTGATCGCGCTCGACAATCTTTCCACCGTGGTCGCCGCCAGCGGGATGGGGCCGGATCAGGACTTGAGCGAATCGATCATCGGCCAGAGCCCGAAGATGCGCGAGGTCTTTGACCTGATTCCGTTGATGGCCCATACCGAGGCCTCGGTACTGATCACCGGCGAAACCGGCACCGGCAAGGACAAGATCGCCGAAGCCATTCACAAGCGTTCCAACCGCACCGCCAAGCCCTTTATCAAGATCAACTGCGGCGCCCTGCCCGAATCCCTGCTCGAATCCGAACTGTTCGGTTATGTCAAGGGCGCCTTCACCGGCGCGGTCAAGGACAAACCGGGCATGTTCCGTCTGGCCCAGGGCGGCACCCTGTTCCTGACCGAGATCGGCGACATGCCCCTGCCGCTGCAGGTCAAGCTGCTCTCGGTGCTCGATGATCGCGAATTCTTTCCCCTGGGCGGGGAAAAAAAGATCAAGGTGGATGTGCGCATCATCGCCGCCACCCATCGACCGCTCAAGGAACGGGTCGCCGCCGGTGAGTTCCGCGAGGATCTTTATTACCGGCTCAACGTGCTTCATCTGCATTTGCCGCCCCTGCGCGAACGCGAGACCGACACCCGTTTTCTGCTGAACCATTTCCTTCGTCTTTTTGCCGAGCGCACAGGCAGTACCCTTAAAAATTTCAGTGACGATGCACTCAAGCTGCTGATGGATTACAGCTATCCGGGCAACATCCGCGAACTGCGCAACATTGTCGAATATTGTGTCAACATCTGTCAGAACCGGCGGATCGAGGTCGAGCACCTGCCCAAATACCTCTTTGCCCGTACGCCGCCACCACCTCCTCCTCCAGCCGCACCTCAGCCGGTGCCTCCCGTCGAAACTCCGGCTCCGGTTTCCTCCAATGCGGGCAAGGACTGGCAGGCGATCGAAAAGGACCTGATCATTGAAGCGTTGACCCAGACCCGGGGAAACCGGAGCAAGGCAGCGGAAATTCTCGGCTGGGGTCGTACCACCCTTTGGCGGAAGCTGAAAATTCATGGGCTGGTGGGCTCGGCGGAACAGGGCAATATCAAGGATGCGTCATGAAAATTTTGCTTACCGTACAGGACAACAGTATCGCTCCCCGCTTCGACCAGGCCACCGAGGTCATTATTGTGGATCATGACGGCGAGCGGGCAACCACTGAACCACGAACCATCATTCTGCCCCATCGCAGTGCCGAGGAATTGAGTGATCTGATCGTCAAGGAGGGGGTGCAGTGCGTGATCTGTGGCGGGATTGAAGACAGCTTCCATAAATTTTTTTTGTGGAAAAAGATCACCATCATCGACGGCGTTATCGGGAGCCATGCGGAAGCCCTGGCCAAGGTGCTGGCCGGGGAACTGCGCCCCGGGGCGATTCTTGCCTCGGCGCGGGAAGGACAGTGATGAAAAGGCCGGTGCCGGTCGGGGAGGAATGACAGAGATGGGGCGATGGTATGGAACTGCTCAAGGTATTGATTGTTGACGATGAGGCCGACTTTACCGAAATTATTACCGATCGTCTTTGTTCCTGGGGCTTTGCCGCCACTGCAGCGGCCGATGGCGGGGAGGCGCTGGAGGCGATCGCCATCAACAGGCCCGATGTGGTGGTGCTCAATCTGCGCACGGTTTGGAGTGGCGGGCTTGAAACTTTGCGGATGCTCAGGGATCTTGAGCCGGCCATCCCCGTTCTCCTGCTCATCGGCAAGGGCATGACCCTCACCGGGATGCAGGGGATGCGCTTAGGGGCTTTTGATTGCCTGTCGCAACCCGTTGAACTGGGGTTGTTGATTGAAAAGATCCGTCAGGCCCACGACGACGGCTATGGGCGGGAGACTGATTGTCTCCCGGGGACGGGATTGGCTTTGCTGTTTCCTTGGGTAACACCGTTTGAGGGAGAGGAAATCTTCACCTGGCTTTGGGAAGGGATGCAGGTGCTGCTGGGCAACGGCTCTGTCTGGTGAAGCGCTTTCGGCCAGTTTTTCAGGCCTCAGGGGAAGGTGGCTGTTTTCGTTTTCTGGGGTTGGACGGCCACCGTCAGGCGGGAGACGCAGATCAAACGTTCCTCCTCATCACGGATCATGATTTGCCAAACCTGGGTGGTCCGCCCCCGATGAAGACAGGTCGCCCGGCCAACGACCCAACCCCGCTGTGCCGGCCGGACGTGGTTGGCATTGATTTCCAGGCCCACACAGATGGTGCCCTCTTCCACGCTGAGATAGGCGGCCGCACCCCCCACGGTTTCGGCAAGGGCGGCCGACGCTCCGCCATGCAACAACCCCAGGGGTTGCCTGGTTCGTTCATCCACCGGCATCCGGGCTTCGAGATAGTCCTGGCCAACGGTTGTGAATTCGATTCCAAGATTCTGTACCAGGGTCGAGGTGCAGGCTGACTGTAGTTCTTCCACGGTAGGCGTTTTCTTCCACATGCAAAGTTCCTGTTGTTGAAGGGGTGAGGCGATTGTCTGCGCAAGCGCTCTTGTGCTCTCGTATAAAACGCGTTGGTGTAATGTACCGTTTTTTTTCTGCAATACAAGCAGCCTCGATGGTCGGCGGAGTAATTTTTGCAAATAGCGTTCATTGTTCGATAATGTTCCGTTATTGCTTGATCTCATGATCTTTTTCACGTGATGTTTGCGGCCGGATTTGCTATAGAGAGCCAACGTTTCAAGGAAGAGTTGTGCGAATTGAGCAAGAATTGCGGTTGGCATGGTTCCGGCCAAACCTGTCTGGAGGGTGCAGGGTGCATTGGCAGAAACAGGATGAAAAGATCGACAGGCAAGCAATGGATTGCGGCCAGCGGACCGGATGTCCGCTGATTGCGCCGGCCATTCCGCCGAAACCGGAAGCACTCCCCGCCTCTTCCCCAATGACCCTTGAGTCGGAAAAATTGAAGCTGGTGGGGTCGCTCGCAGGTTCCCTGGCCCATAACTTCAATAATCCCCTATGCGGAGTGCACAGTGTGCTGGAACGGTTGGCGCGTAGAATCGACTTGCCCGATGCCGAAAAGCACCTCCTGCAACTGGCCCTGCAGCAGTGCGACCGGATGAAGGTTCTGCTCCAGGATTTGCAGGGGTTCCTCCATGCTTCCCCCCATGAACGCACCCGTTTCGATCTGTTCGCCGCAATAGCGGCCGTGCTTCGGCTCATGCACAAGCAGTTGAAGCATTCGCGGATCATCGTTTCTTTCCCCGATACGCAGAAACCGGTCATGCTTGAGGGAAATGAGGGGCAAATCAAGCAAATGTTGCTGCATCTTTTTGCTGTCGTCTGCCGAAGGCTGGCTGCCCTTCAATGCACGATCACCCTCAACGCCGTGGAGGAAGAGGAGGGGGCCCGTTTAATCTGGCGATTTCAGGTGCCGGAAGCGGCCACTGACCGATTGGAACAACTCCTTGCCGGTCTCATGCAACCGAATCCGAATCCGGTCCTTGACACCGACGTGGCAATGGCCCATTCTATTCTCAGTCGCCATGGCGGAACCATGCGTCAAACCGGAACCGTCGGAGGATGTGGCGAATTGGTGTTGTCTTTCCAGCAGAAAAAGACCCATTAAGGGGGTGATGTGGAGCAGGAAGCCGTTCTCATAGTCGATGACGAGGAACTGATCAGGGAGACACTGCGTCTTGATTTGCTGGAACAGGGGTATGCGGTCGATGCCGTGGCCAGCGGGGAAGAGGCCGTTGAACGGTTTGACCAAAATTATGGTCTGATCATCACCGACCTGCTGATGGACGGGATGAATGGTCTTGAAGTCCTGCGCCGGGCCAAGGAGCTTCAACCGGACCAGGCGGTCTTCATCCTCACCGGCCATCGTGAACTGGAAGCGGCCATCGGTGCCCTGCGGTTGGGAGCGGATGATTATCTGATCAAACCCTATACACATGGGGAAATGATTGCCAGGGTGGAAAACTGTTTCAAGGAAACTGCTGTACGCAGGGCAAGACGGACCGCTGAATCACCCATCCTCTCCATCTGCTCGGAATGTAAAAAAATTCGCACTGGTTCGGCCGACCAGCACACCGACCCCCAGTGGGTCACCATCGAGCATTTCCTCAGCCAGGTGTTGGACACTGCAATCAGCCACGGGATCTGTCCCGACTGCTACCAGCGGAAGATGGAGGAGCTGACGGAGATGATCCGTCAGGGCCGGCTCTTTCGCCGATCCTGAAACCTCTTCCCCGTCGGTTTTTTTCCGGTGTAGGCACCACACTAACGTGGTACCGTCGTCTTTCCCCCCTCTCTGCTTCATTTGTGCGAATTCCAGGGTTGACAAGCCCTGCCTTTCGGGGCAAGTTACTTCTTTAGTCTCCGATAGTTATCGTTTTTGTTGTCCATTCCGGGGGGAAATACCTTGAATTACCGCAGGCGCTTGATCAGCTCGGCCGCTTTGGCAGCGGTAACAGCGCTGGTGTTTTCTCTCCCCCACCTGATCCCCCAATCTGTCATTGTATCGCTGCTGACCCGGCAACTCAGCCGTCACTTTCCGGGCCGGATCGAAGTGCAGTCCTGTTCCCTGCACTGGTCCGGCGGGGTCCGTTGCGAGGGGGTCCGATATACCGACGACCTCCGCGCGATTCGGTTGCAACTACCGCGAATCGCTACCGACAAGGGACTGCTCACCTTACTGCTTGCACCACAGTATCTTGGGGAAATTATTCTTGATAAACCGACGCTGGTGTTTTTGCCCCCGGGCAACGGGGCGAATACGGCGCAGGATGACAACCCGCCGCCTCCGCCAGATGACCGGCGACAGTCGCCGGCCTCCTGGTGGGAACAACGGAGCCTGCGGTTCAAGCTCCAGGATGGGCAGATCCTGGCCGAACGGGCATCGGGGCCTTCCGTCCGGGCCGTTGCGCGAAAGCTCAACCTAAGCGGTGATCTCTCTCTGGGGACGATCAACTATGTCCTTGATTTTCAGAGCGGTCAAACCGTTGGCCGGTTTCATGCCCAGGGCTTTCTCGATCTCCCCGTTGCCGGGCAGCCGTTTTTTGCCTCGCTCGTCTCCCGGTCCATTCTCGATGTCCGGTCCATGGAGATCGAGCCGATTTTGGAGTTGGCGGCCAGCCGCTTTGCCAAGGTCCCCCGGGGAAGCGGCCTCCTTAATGGCGCCTGCCGGTTGCGCATGGCCGGAATCGATAACCTGGAGGTCGAGGGGCTGACCAGTTTAAACGGACTCGAACTCTCCGGAGGATTCCTGGGGGATGACCGCCCCCGGTTGCAGCAGGTGCGGCTTAAATTCGAGGGGAGCAAACGTCCGGCGGAGGGATGGCGCTTGTCGCAGTTGGAACTGCAGTCGGAGCCGCTGAATTTTTCCGCCCATGGTCTGCTTGATAGGCAACGAATCGATTTCAACGGCCGGGGGGAGGCCGACCTGGCGCAACTGGCCACCGGATTGCCGCACCTTTTTGCCATTCACCAACAGACCACCATTCATCAGGGCAAACTCAAAGTTGCCTTCCAAGCTGATGGAGAACCGGACAGGATCAACCTGAAGGCGGACTGTGACACCGAACGGTTGGGACTCACCCAGGCCGGTCGACCGTATGCCTGGGACAAGCCGCTTTCGCTTCATGCGGCGGCAGTCCTGCGCCCCGTCGGGCTGGAGGTTCGCCGACTTCATTTCCAGGCACCTTTCCTGACCGTCGAGGGAGAGGACGGCCCCGGGGGCTTTGCCCTCCGGGCCACGGCGGAACTGGATCATCTTTGCAGCGAACTTGATAAGATTTTTGCCCTGGATCTGCATGCCAAGGGACGACTCAAGCTGGTTCTCGACTCCAACCGTATCGCGCAGGATCAACTTCGCCTGACAACAGCCCTGACCATTGATGACTTTGCCATGGATTTTTCCGGTCAGCCGCTCCTGCCCGTGCATCCCTTTTCCGTGCGGGGCGAGTTGATCGGCAGACCGTGGTTTTTGCCCTGGTCCGGTCTGCAATCCCTGCACCTGGCTGCCGACGGTTGGCCGGGATCGTTCAGCCTGGACGCTGACCAGACGCATGGTGCGGAGACGGAGAACTGCCGGCTCAGAACGACCCTTGATCTGGCACGCCTGGAGCAGGTAGCACGTATTGCCCGTGGGCAGGACAATGATCTGCGTGTGCAAGGGCAGTTGCAGGTCGATACCCGGGGCGGTTGGCGGGAGGCCGACCTGCAACTGCGGCAACTCAAGGGCCGGCTTACCGATTTTGCCCTTGTTGCTAATGGTTCGCCGATGATCCGCGAACCCCAGATCGCCTTGGGGCTGGAAAGGGGGCCGTTGTATCGGGGCCTGTTGAATCTGGGACAATTGCAGGTGATCCAGGGCGACCGGGTCATCGTCACCCCTGAACCGGCCTTCTGCCGGATAGACCTGCAGCCGTTTGCCCTGGATCTGCGGCATTTGCGGCTCCGGGCCCCGGAAACGGTGCTGGATGTGCAGGGCCGACTCGGCCGCCGCCGTGATGGCGGGAACACGCCGATGCTGGAGATTCGTGGCCGGGGAGGACTGCCCCTGTTGGCCACCTGGTGGCAACGGCAGGGATGGCTCGATGGCAGGATTGATGCCCAGGGGCAGGCCGAGGCCGCCCTGATCATGCATCCGGCCTTTGCGGACCGGCCGCAATCCACCCAATTTTCCATGACCGTGCAGGACCTGTCGATCAAGCAGGGCTCAAATCCTCTCTACGATGATCCCAAGGTGGTGCTTGACCTGGAGCTTCAACCGGCGGAAGGCGATGCAACGACAACGAAGATTCCCCGGCTGACGGTGCACTCCTCCCTGTTTTCCTTCTCCGGAGCCGGGTTGGCGCATCGCCGGGAAACCACGCCACTTCTGGACCTGCAGGGCGCGTTGCATCCGCGCACCGCCGCAGTGGCCCAGATGATGCATTCCCTTGTTCCCGGTGAGGTATTGGTGAAAGAAGCCCGGCCAGGGAACACCCTCTTGAGCATTCCACTGCACTTTCCGGTCGATATCAACCAGGTAACCCTGAGCGGACAACTACCCCTGGAAGGACTGCGTTACCGGGGCATCGCCCTGCCTGCCTTACAGGTACCCGTTGATTTGAATCGTGGCGTTCTCGGCATGCGGATCGAGGGCGGGAGTAATGGCGGCCGGGTCAGTTTGCATCCGCAGTGGCGGCCGGAAGGGCGAAATCTGGTCCTAGGCCTGGAGCCCGATTCTCAGGTGCTGCGTCAGCTGCCGATAACCGGGCCGGTTGCCGACGGGCTGCTGCCCCTTTTCCCGCCCTTTGGTTGTCTGGTGGAGGCCACGGGGACCATTGGCTTGAGCGTCACCCGTTTTTCCCTGCCGGTGGGCGAGAACGAAAAAAAAAGGCGGCCCGACTTTGCGGTGGTGATCGATCTGGAAAAGGCCCGGCCCCTGGCAAGGCAGGCGCTCAAGCAAGTTCTGGAAACCGCAGGCCTGGGAGATCGTTCGCTCCGTTTCCAGGAGCGGGCATTGATCTGCGAAGGCTGGAATGGATCGGTTACCTGTGCTCCGTTACGCCTGGGGATGGGGGGGGAGGGCATAACCCTTTCCGGTAGTCGGCGGAGGAATGGAACGCTCGACTATAGGGTTGCGTTACCGGTGACCGAACAACTGGCGCGACGGGCCGGAGTGACCGTATATGGCAATTTTACAGCCGTTGCCGACATCTCGGGGACGCAAGCGGCACCGGTTTTCGATCAAGCCCGATTCTTTCGAGGATTGGCAGGCCAGATAACCGACGGCTTGCCCAAGCCCCTGGCGGAACATGAGGGCCGGGCCGGCTCTCCCCGGAATGGCGTCGCTCCGGCGGTTCAGCCGCCGGGAAACAATTGAGTATGTCTGTTGTTGATTTTGTGCAAGGAAACGGCGACTGTCCGTTGCCGAATTTCCGATTACTTTTTTTACGAGGAGGATCAGTATGAGCAAGAAGATCGTTATCGTTGGTGCCGTGGCCGCAGGGCCGAAAGCCGCCTGCAGGTTGATGCGCTTGAAACCGGACTGGGAGGTGACCATGGTGGATCAGGACAACCTGATCTCCTATGGCGGATGCGGTATCCCCTACTATGTCAGCGGTGACGTTTCCGACGAGAGCGAGTTGCGGGCCACCAGTTTTCATGTGGTCCGTGATGAACGCTTTTTCGAGGGGTCCAAGGGCGTCAAGGTCATGACCCGCACCCGGGCCCTGTCCATTGATCGTCAGGCCAAAAGCGTGCGGGTGGAGAACCTGGACAGCGGCGAGCAGCAGGATCTGCCCTACGACAAGCTGATGCTGGCCACCGGGGCCAAGCCCTTTGACCTGCCCATTCCCGGCGCCGGCCTGGACGGCGTTTTTTCCATTGCCAACCTGCACAAGGCCATCGAAATCAAGGCGCGCATCGCCCAGGGCAAGGTCAGCAGGGCCGTGGTGATCGGCGGTGGCGCCATCGGGATCGAGATGGCCGAGGCCCTGACCGACCTTTGGGGCGTGGAGACCGTTCTCTTGGAACTGGCACCGCAGTTGCTGCCGCGAATCGTGGACCGCCATTTTGCCGAAATGCTCAAGAAACACCTGGTGGAGAAGAATATCCCGGTCCATACCGAGGAATCGGCCACCGAACTGCTGGGTAACGACGAAGGCAAGATCTGCGGGGTCAAGACCACCAAGCGGACCCTGGAGGCCGATCTGGTGATCATGGCCGTGGGTGTTCGCCCGCGCAGCGAACTGGCCAGGGAGGCCGGCTTGGACGTTGCTCCTTTTGGCGGAATCATGGTCAATCAGCGGATGCAGACCTCGGACCCCAATATTTATGCCGCCGGTGACTGTGTCGCCCTCACCAATCTGGTTACCGGCAAAGCGACCCTGGCTCCCCTGGGCTCCCTGGCCAACCGCGAGGGCAGGGTGGTCGGCGACAACCTGGCCGGCACCCCGTCCCAGTTCAAGGGGGTACTCGGCTCCTTTATTATGAAGGCTTTTGAACGATGCATCGCCGCCACCGGGATCACCTACGAGGCGGCCTTGGCCGAAGGCTTTGACGCTGATTACGCCCTGACCTCGCCTTCCGACCGTGCCCACTTCTTCCCCGACCAGGCGGTGGTGATCCTGCAGCTGGTCTTTGATCGCAAAAGCCGGCGCGTCCTCGGGCTTCAGGCCTTCGGCATGATGAACGACTCGATCTCCGCCCGGGTGGACACCGCTGCCGCCCTGATCGCCAAGGGGGGCACCATCGAGGATTTCGGCCTGGTGGAGATGGCCTATGCCCCGCCTTTTTCCTCGGCCATCGACTCCATCAATGCCGCTGCCTATCTGGCCGAAAACATGTGCGACAATCGCATGCGCCGGGTCGATCTCAACCGATTCCTGGACTGGATGGAGGATATGAGCATCGAGCCCGATTGGGCGGTCCTTGATTTGCGCCATCCCCAGGAATCGGCACCCTATGTCGAAAAATATGGCGCCGACAAGTGGTTTGGGCTGGAATACGGTCAGGTCCGGGCGCGCCACAGTGAGATTCCCGCCGGAAAAACCTGGGTTATTCTCTGCAATGCAGGCACCCGTTCCTATGAAATACAAGTCTTCCTTGACCATCTTGGAAAATCCGATAGCATGGTCTTAAGTGGAGGTTTGAATGTAATCAGCCGCTTAGATGTGGGGTGGCTGATACATTAACAAAAAGGTTGATAACCAATCGGAGATTCGACAGGGGTGGGGAATGGCGGAATTAAACGTTGATCACATGATTGAGGAGATCCGGGCCAATATTCAGACCGGTGACTTGCTGAAAGCCCGTCTGGTATTGAATCACCTTGGGGAGCTCGATAAAATGAGCCAGAATCGGCTGCTCTATGAACTCTCCCGCGGCGATGTGAGCTTTACCGTACCCCTGTTGAATCATCTCTTGACGACCCATGCGGATTTGGCGGCCGATTTGCCGATCATCCGTGAAACCTTGATTTCCCATCTCATTGCCTACCCCGAACTCTTGGTCAAATCGTTTGCCGATAAAAACGTGGCCGATAAAACGATTATGATCGAGACGGCAGGGGAGCTGAAACTGGAGCTGGCCACTCCTGGTTTGATCGCTCTCCTGGCGGAAACCGACGACAACGCCACCATCAAGCTGATTATCGATACCCTCGGCCTGATCGCGGATCCGGAATCGGTCAACACCTTGACCGATTATCTGTATGCCGCTGATCGCGAACTGATCATCGCCGCCATCCTTGCCTTGGGGCAGGTGGGCACCAATACCGCCATGCACCGCTTGGCCGAGCGCATGGGCACCGACAACGAGCTCGACCTGATCATTCTCAGCATCTTCGCCGAGGTCCAGGACCAGGTTTCCCTGGAAAAACTCAACGATACCCTGCGTTCCCACTATGCGCACATGCGCATTTACGCCAAGGATGAACTGGTCCGCATCGGTGTCAAGGCGGTGCCGGTTTTGATCGAAAACCTCAAGGAAACCGACAGCGATCTCCTCATCCACACCCTCAATGTTCTCGGGGAAATCGGCGATGAAAGCGCGATCATGCCTATCCGCACCCTGCTCAATACCGTGCCGCGCAATCCCAACGTCCGTTTTGCCGCCTACGAGGCACTGGCCCTCCTGCCCCTGCGCAAGGGCGCCTACACCCTTGCCGCGGGCCTGACAGACGGCGAGGACCACGTCTGTACCGCCGCGGCCCGGGCGATCGACCGGAACTTCAATGAAATCCTCGCCGCCGGTATCAAGAACATGATCCGGCCCCAAACCGATGAGTCCCGGCACATCGTCAAGATTATCGTCAACGCCCAGGTCGACAACATTTTTCTCAGCCTGGCGCATGAGGATTACTTCCAGGAACTGGCCTTAATTTATTTGCCCCATGCCCACCGGGACATCAAAGGCCATTACTTTGCCCTGCTCAAGCAGGAGGGGCTTAATGATTTTGCCAGCCGTATTTCCGGGGATGAAGGGGAGGCAGGGGCCCGGGTCAAGATTTGTGCGGTTGATGATTCCCGCATGATTCTCAATATTTATAAGGCTACCTTGCACGAGTTGGGGTTTGAGCCGGTGCTGTTTGAATTCCCGGCCGGGGCCATGGAGTGGCTGGCCAAGGAAAAGCCGGCCCTGGTGCTGACCGATCTCAACATGCCGGAGATTTCCGGTATCGAGTTGACCCAGAGAATCCGGAAGCTCTATCCGATGGAAGCCCTGCCGGTGATCATGGTCACCACCCAGTCCGATGTCCAGGACCACGAGGCGGCAACCGCGGCCGGAGTCAACGATATCCTGATCAAGCCGTTCAATGCCGAGTCCCTCAGGGCGGCAATGGCCAAGTTTATCCCCGTGTGAGAAAAGAAGCACAATGCAAAAGCCCGCACCCCTTGTGAGGGATGCGGGCTTTTTTTTTACTACGGGCGAAGCGCTTCCAGATAGCGTGGCAGTTGCTCGAAATAGCGGCCGACCTCCTGCGGCTGATGGGCGTCCGATCCGGCCTGCAGCGGAATACCCCGAGCCAACGCCTCGGTGATGATCCAGGGCGCGGGAAAGGGCGATCCCCGGTAGTCGAATCCCGAGGTGTTGATCTCCAGTGCGATGCCTTTTTGCTTGAGTTTGTCCAGGAGCACCGTGATCTGCGTTTTATGGCTGTCGTTGAAGCGGATTCCGGGCAGGTGGCGGAGGACAGCATCCAGATGGCAGAGGACGTCGCAGTCCACACACTCCACCGCCGTGGTCAGGGTCGAAAAATAGGTTTCCACTACCGCATCGGCTCCCAGTTCGGCCAACCGGTCGAGGCTTTGGCGTCTGCGGCTGAGCAGGTTGAGATGGCGGTCATCATGGAGATGGAAGTGGCACGAAAGGCCGATCCTCTCGATGGGGAAGCGGGCCAGCCGTTTTTGAATGGCTGCCAATGCCCGTGGATTAAAGCCCATTTCCACCCCAAGGCGGATCTCGATCTTGTCCCGGTAGACTTCCTTGAGCCGGGCCCCTTCGGCAAAATAGGAGACAAAGGTCTCGTCTTCCAGCCAACAGGGGGGATGGTAACAGATCTCGGTTTCAAGATGCTCCAGAAAACAGATGGTCTTCAGGCCGCCGCGGCGGATGGCTGCGATGACATAGTCCTCCATTTCGCCCACAGCATGATTGCAGAGGCGGGTGTGGACATGGCCATCGAACGAGGTATCAATCAGGGAAGACATGGTTCAAGGGACAACAGCGGAGAGGTTGGAGGGCAGGGGGATCGAAGATCAGGCGTTGCCGCGGGGAAAGAAATGAAGGACACCGTCGATATCGGAGGTATCGCAGACATCGCCCAGTTCCATCTCAAAATCAAAAAACTCGCTCACCCCATCCATTTCCACGGAAAAGGTGGGGCCATCCGGGAGATGGTAGATCAGGGTATCGACTTTACTGAGATCTATCGGGTTGGTAAAAATTCGTTTCATGGGCATTGCAAAGATTAAAAGGAATTGTTTCTTTTCTCATAGCAGGTTTGGGGGAGAAAAGACATAAAATATGCCTGGGGCCTTTGATTTTTCTTGCGCAGTCATTGGAGCCGCATCCGCAAGCAGGAGGTGCGTTCAGGCGCTATCCCCTGGCCCTACCTGGTCGACGAAACGAGGTGAAAGCATGGGAACGGCCCCGATAGGATTTGACAGCGGGAAAGTGCATGGTATTATAACCAGTTTCGATACAGTCCCACCGGGGCTGAAGCTGTCTTTGAATCCGCACCGCGAGGTATCCCATGGCGAATGATCAATATATTGAGAACGAATCTGATTTTTTCAAGGAAACCGATAAGAATCCCTCCAATATTTTACCGGAAAAACTGACCCTCAACTCGTCGCTGCAGTTCGCCTGCCATCCCGGTGTCAGTTGCTTTACCGCCTGCTGCCACGATATCAAGATCATTCTCACTCCCTACGACATCCTGATTCTGCGCAAGCGCCTGGGCGTCCAGGCCCACGAGTTCATCACCGAGTACACCGAGCCGACCTACCTGGAGCGGACCGACATGCCCGGCGTTCAGTTGAAACTGCGCGGCGAGAAAAAAGCCTGTCCCTTTGTCACCCCCGAGGGATGCACGGTCTACACGGACCGTCCTTCGGCCTGCCGGTACTACCCGGTGGGCATGGCGGATTTTCATGAGGGGGGAACGAATGATGCCTCAGAAGAGAAATTCTTTTTTCTGGTGAAAGAGCCGCACTGTAAGGGGCATGATGAGCCCAAACATTGGACCATCGGTGAATGGCGGGCCGATCAGGGACTTGATCAGCGTGACGAAATGAACAAGGATTGGCTCCGGCTGGTGATGCGCCGTAAATCCTTTGGCCTGCAGGCCACTCTCAGCGAGGCGGCCAAACGGATGTTTTTCATGGCTTCCACCGATTTGGATACCTTCCGCAAATTTGTCCTCGAAAGTTCCTTTCTGGATACCTATGAGGTTGACGAGGAAACCCTGGCCAAGATCAAGGAGGACGATGTCGAGCTGATGCTCTTCTCCTTCACATACCTGGCCAACACCCTGTTCGGCGCACCAGGCCTCAAAATCAAGGAAGACAAGGTCAAGGCCAAAGTCGAGGAGATCAAAAAACGACAGGACGAGGCCATGCTCGATGCCGAAAAAGAGTATCTGGCCCTTAAGGCGGAGCGTGACCGGTTGCTCAAGGAACGCGAGGAAGGCAAAACCGACAAATAAATGAAGCGCTGATTATTGTATTCCCGCGAGGTGTTGCGGAAAAGGCGCACAAGCGCATTTTAAGACTGTACTGTTCAAAGGGGCCCCCACAAAGGGCCCCTTTCCTTTTTGGAGAAAACCACAACAATCACCGCTGCTTGTGGCTGTATAAAAAAAGCCCTGCCGGTTTCCCGGCAGGGCTTTCGTACTTCAGAGGACTGAGGCCGGATTATTCGGTCTCAAGCGCCTTGGCCCAACCTTTGAGCAGTTTCCAGGCCTTGTCGACATCCTTCTGCGACTGAGCCATCAACTCTTCTGCATGAGCCGGATTGGACAGCTTCAGCATCCGGTAGCGGTTCTCGTTCAGGGCATAGTCGGCGAAGCTGATGGTCGGTTCCTTGGAATCGATGATCATCGGATTCTTGCCTTCGGCCTCGAGAGCCGGGTTGTAGCGGAACAGTGACCAGTGACCGCACTCGACCGCCTTCTTCTGCTGCTCCAGACCCATGGCCATGTTGATGCCGTGGTTGATGCAGTGAGCGTAGGCGATGATCAGGGACGGTCCGTCATAGGCCTCGGCCTCCTGGATGGCCTTGATGGCCTGTTGCGGATTGGCGCCGATGGAGATGCGGGCAACATAGACGGTGCCGAAGGTGGAGAAGATCAGGCCCATGTTCTTCTTGGGCATGGTCTTGCCACCGGCCGCAAACTGGGCAACGGCCGCACGCGGGGTGGATTTGGACATCTGGCCACCGGTGTTGGAGTACACCTCGGTATCCAGAACCAGGATGTTGACGTTCTTGCCGGTGGCAAGCACATGATCAACACCGCCGTATCCGATGTCATAGGCCCAGCCGTCACCACCGATGATCCAGACGGATTTTTTCACCAGGTAGTCGGCAACATGATAAAGCCGTTTGGCAATAATGTCATCCTTGCCCTCGATTGCAACCTTCAACTCGGCAACGCGGGCGCGCTGGGCCTCGATCTCGCCCTGATCCTTCTGCGAAGCGGAGATCAGTGAATCGGCCAGTGCTTGGCTGATCAGACCATCTTTCACTGCGATTTCCAGCAGCTCGGTGGCCTGGCTGGCCAGTTTGTCGACCGCCTGACGCATACCCAAGCCATGTTCGGCGTTGTCCTCGAACAGGGAGTTGGACCAAGCCGGACCACGTCCGTCGGCACGTTTGGCATACGGGGTGGTGGGCAGGTTGCCGGAGTAGATCGAGGAGCAACCGGTGGCGTTGGAAGCCAGCATGCGGTCACCGATCAACTGGGTCACCAGCTTGATGTACGGGGTCTCACCGCAACCGGCACAGGCGCCGGAGAACTCGAACAGCGGCCGTTTGAACTGGCTGCCCTTGATGGTGCCGACGTTGATCAGGCTCTCGTCAACCTCGGGCAGGGCCATGAAGGTCTTCCAGGTCTTGTCGGACTCGGCCTTGACCTCTTCGGTGTTCATGATCATGGACAGGGCGCGGTCTTCGGTCTTGTTGCCATCGGCGTCCTTCTTGCGGGCCGGGCAGACACTGACGCACAGGGTACAACCACAGCAGTCGGCGGTGGAAACCTGCATGGTGAACTTCATGCCCTTGAATTCCTTGCCAACCGCATCGGCGGTCTTGAAGGAGGCATCGGCACCGGCTGCTGCAAGGGCCTCGGGGGTGGCAACCTTCATCCGGATACAGGCATGCGGGCAAACCAGAGAGCAGCGGCCGCACTGGATACAGGTCTCGGCATCCCAACTGGAAACCTGAACGGCGATATTGCGTTTTTCCCATTGGGTGGTGGCGGTGGGCCAGCGACCGTCTGCCGGGAACTGGGAAACCGGAATATCCTCGCCATGGCCTTCCATCATCTTGGCGGTAACGGTCTTGACGAACTCAGGGGCCTCGGCGGGAACGGTGGGCGGCATTTCGTGACCGTTCACGCTGGCCGGTACGGTAACCTCGACGATGTTGTCCACGGCACCGTCAACGGCGCTGTAGTTCATGTTGACGATCTTGTCGCCCTTCTTGCCGTAGGTCTTCTTGATGGCGTTCTTGATCGCGGTAATCGCCTCATCCTTGCTGATGATGTTGGAGATGACGAAGAAGGCGGTCTGCATGATCATGTTGATGCGGGCGCCCAGACCGAGAGCCAAGCCGAGCTTGACGGCATCGATGATGTAGAATTTTGCCTTTTTCTCGATCAATTGTTTCTGCACCAGGGCGGGCAGGTGGTTCCAGATCTCGTCCTTGGTGAAGGTGGTGGTCAGCAGGAAGGTGCCGCCGGGCTCGAGGTTGGCCAGCATGTCATAGGTGTTCAAAAACGCCGGGTTATGACAGGCGATGAAGTTGGCCTTGTTGATCAGGTACGGGGCGACGATCTGGTTTTTGCCGAAACGCAGATGCGAAACGGTCATGGAGCCGGACTTCTTGGAGTCGTAGACAAAGTAGCCCTGGGCGGAGTTGTCCGTCTCGGTGCCGATGATCTTGATGGTGTTCTTGTTGGCGCCGACGGTACCATCGGAACCCAGACCATAGAACAGGGCGCGGAAGACGTCGCTTCCCTCGATGTTGTAGGACTTGTCGTAACTGAGGCTGGTGAAGGCGACGTCGTCGTTCGGGCCGACACAGAATTTCTTCTTCGGAGCGAGCGATGCCATGTTGTCGAACACGGCCTTGACCATGGCCGGGGTGAACTCGGCGGAACCCAGTCCGTAACGGCCGTTGAGGATCATCGGGATCATCATGGTGGGATTGGCCTCGGCAGCCTCGGTCACGGCGGTGCGCACGTCGAGGTAGAGCGGATCGCCATTGGCGCCCGGCTCTTTGGTGCGGTCGAGAACGGTGATGCGCTCGACGGTTGCGGGCAGGGCGTTGACCATGGCGGCCGGATCAAACGGACGGTACAGGCGAACGATCACCAAGCCAACCTTCTTGCCCTCGCTCACCAGGTGCTCGACGGTGGAGGCCACGGTCAGGGCGCCTGAGCCCATGACAACGACGACGTCGGTGGCATCCGGTGCACCGATGTAATCGAACAGGTGGTATTGACGGCCGGTCATGGCGGCGAATTTGTCCATGTTGGCCTGGACGATCGCCGGAACGGCTTCATAATACTTGTTCACGGTCTCGCGGCCGGTGAAGTAGACGTCGGGGTTCTGGGCGGTACCGCCGATGGTCGGGTGATCCGGGGTCAGGGCGCGCTCGCGGTGCTTGATGATCAGATTCTCGTCGATCATGGAGCGGATGTCGTCCATGGTCAGCTGCTCGATCTTCATGACCTCATGGGAGGTACGGAAACCATCGAAGAAGTGCAGGAACGGAATGGATGCCTCAAGGGTGGATGCGGTGGAGATCAGTGCCATATCCTGGGCTTCCTGGACATCCTGGGAGGCCAGCAGGGCCCAACCGGTCTGACGGACAGCCATGACGTCGCCGTGGTCACCGAAAATGGAGAGACCCTGGCAGGCGATGGCGCGGGCGGTGACATGGAAGACGGTGGGCAGCAGCTCACCGGCGATTTTGTACATATTGGGAGTCAGCAGGAGGAGACCCTGGGAAGCGGTAAAGGTGGTACACAGGGCACCGGCGCCGAGAGAACCGTGGATGGAGCCGGCAACACCGGCCTCGGACTGCATCTGGGAGATGACCGGGATGGAACCCCAAATATTTTCCTGCTTGGCGGTAGCCTTGGCATCCGCTTCGGCTGCCATCGGAGAGGATGGCGTAATGGGATAGATTGTTATGACTTCAGCTGTGGCATACGCAACATGCGTACATGCCTGGTTTCCGTCAATGGTGACCATTTTTCGCGACATAAGATCATTCTCCTTACACGGTGGTTGGTGTTCGCCGACAGCTCACTGCCGGAAACGGTTAAGATGAACGCTATGAAAAAGGTTCCGGAGAACCTAAAAAGTATACTTACCCGCTTTGGTCTTCTATGGTGATGCAGTGTAGCTCGATAAAAAGGACTCCGAGAGATGAATAGGGAAGACGCAATCGGGCGTGATGGCGCGAAAAGACGCGGTGCCGACGTTGACTGTCGGAAAACCGCGAAAGATGATTGCTGTTACCTTCCGGTTTGTAACGATTCTCTGCCCGCATTACGGAATGCGGCCAGCCTTCAACTTGTAGGAAAATACTTCACTGAACTGGACGTTACAACTCAAGCAATGAATTGTGATTCAGTTCATGCGGTCGCCACGATAAACCAAAAAAGCGTATTATGCAATCTTAAAGCGTCGGCAAAAAAGGGGGTGGATTTGGCTAGATTGTCGTTTTTGGGGCAGGAGATTGAGCCGGCAAAATCCGTCTTTACGAGAATGTTTCCGCAGGGCCCGATCGGGCCGGAATCGCTGTGGCAAAGGCTGCCACGGCCGGAGGAAGACGATTCCTTCCGCCGCCAGGGAGGGGGATATGCTTAACTGTCCGAGCTTTCGGGCTCTTCCGCCAGGAGGTGTTTGATTTTTTCGTACAGGGATTCCGGGAGATAGTCACCGAAAAGGAACTGTTCCGCTTCTTCCCCGGTGATGCCGGCCTTGATTTCCAGGGGCAGTGAACGCAAAAAAGCTACTTTTTCGGGATCGGGTTTTCTGGACTCGGGCATGGCGGACCTCTTCATTGAACGGGTGCAATAAAGGATATAATTTTTGAATATATCATAGGGATTGTGTGCATCATAGGCAACCGTCCCGCATGCTATCGGTCCAGAAATGGTCATTTCCTCCAATTCGTCGGAGTCTTGTTTATCTCTTTATTGTCGGAATATCAGATAAATGGCTGTATGAAAAGTTTCCGTCTGCCGGAATGTTGAACGAGAATCCTCATTCCTGTAGGGTACCTCCTAATGGGTAGTGGAGAAGCCGGCCAAGTCGAACGGAAGGGGTTCCTGAGCAAACACTTCTCTGAGTAGGAAGGCGATATCCTGTAAAATCAATGGCTTCATGGCGAAGCCCCTGATCCCGAGAGCCCGTGCTTTTTCTTCGGAGATGACGCTGCTGTACCCGGTACAGAGAACGATCGGCAAATCGG
>JBFWIP010000008.1:2472-6551 GCA_050255935.1 Desulfobulbus sp. | reverse complement strand
CTGAGTAGGAAGGCGATATCCTGTAAAATCAATGGCTTCATGGCGAAGCCCCTGATCCCGAGAGCCCGTGCTTTTTCTTCGGAGATGACGCTGCTGTACCCGGTACAGAGAACGATCGGCAAATCGGGACGAATCTGTAACAACTGCTGCGCCAACATACTTCCCGTCATCCCCGGCATGGTTTGATCCGTAATCACGGCGTCAAAAAACCATGGTTGGCGTTGAAACAGGTGCAGCGCCTCTTCGCTGCTGGTTACAGCCCTTACCTGATAACCGAGGCTTTCGAGCATGGTCCGGCCGAGTTCGGCGATCATCACTTCGTCATCGACATACAGAATTCTCTCCTGACCGCGGGGGATGGAGGTGTCAAGCGAGGGCACAGGGGTGGCCTGTTCTTCATGCGCCGGGAAGAATACCCGGAAAGTCGCACCGGTTCCCGCTTCGCTCTCGCAGGTAACAAAACCGCCGAAACTGGCCGCCAAGCCGAGAACAATGGACAAGCCCATGCCCGATCCCTTTCCTACTTCCTTGGTCGTAAAATAAGGGTCGAATATTTTATCTTTCACTTCCGCTGGGATGCCGCCACCTGAGTCGCGAACGACCAACTGGACAAAAACTCCCGGCTCTATCTCGGGATGATGGGCCAGTTCCTGCAGGGAGAGTTGGCATTGCAGCAGGGAAATCTCGAGTTCACCGCCTTCTTCCTCCATCGCATGTGCGGCATTGACGCATAAATTCATCAGGATTTGTTGCACCTGGGTTGGGTTGGCGAAGATGTTGGACGTGTTTGCATCGATCTGCTTGCTGATCGTGATCGTGGACGGCAGCGACGGCCGGAGCAGGTTGAGTGTTTCCTTGACGACGAGCGCCGGTTGCATCACGATGCGGTCGCTGGGATTTTTGCGGCTGAACATCAGGATTTGTTTAACGAGTTGGGCGGCCCTTTCGCCCGCCTCCAATACCCTGTCCAGATACTGGGAGAGTGCCGAGCCGTCGGGGCAGGCATATCGCGCCATTTGCGAATACCCGAGAATCGCGCCGAGAATGTTGTTGAAATCATGGGCGATACCTCCGGCCAGGGTGCCGAGGGCTTCCATTTTCTGGACCTGGACCAGCTTGCCCTGCAACCGTTTCGTTTCCGCCTCGGCTTGTTTGTTTTCGGTGATGTCTCGGGAAAAACTGGCGACTTGCATGACGCGCCCCTGGTCGTCGAGAATGGGGTACAGGCGGATATGGTAATATTTGTCCCGTCTCGTTTCGTCGTATTCGACAAGGCTTCTCTCCTGGAGAATTTGCTGAATGGCTTTATGGCGGGTGGCGGAAGATTCCTTGGGGAGAAAGTCGAAGAGGTTTTTTCCCCGCATGGTTTGTTTGCTCAGGTTGCGGCGTAGCGCCGCATTATTGTTCAGATCCAGAATCATTCCATCCGGCTTGACCAGCATGACCGAGTCCGAAGTAGCGTTGAAGAGGGCCTTGAACCAGGAGATATTCTTGTTGAGCTTTTCCTCCATCTGTTTTTTGTAGGTAATGTCGCGGATCGTTTCAATGGCGCCGACGAGCCGTCCGTCTTGGTCGCGCAATGGCGAGGCCTTGGCAAAGACCCAGGCTCCTATTTTATCGTAAAGCGTGTCGCACAACACTTCTATGGTGAGCGAGTCGCCTTCGCGCACAACATGCGGATAGAGGGTTTTTATTTCCGTTTTCTCGTCGAAAATCAAGTCGATGAGTTGCGCCCTGGGTTTGCCGTAAAAGGGAACGGAATAGGCGTGGTCCCCTTGGCCGATCATCTCCCGGGCGGCCAGGCCCGTCATTTGCTCCATGGCCTTGTTCCAGATAATGATCCGCCCCGCCCGGTCAATGACCATGGTTGCATCGGGTAGAAAATCAATAATATCGTTTAAACGTTTTCGTTCTGCCCGGAGGGCGTCTTCCGCCTGTTTTCGCATTAAAGCCGCACCGATATGCGCCGCGATGCCTTCCAGGGTTGCGATCATGTCGGCGTTGAAACGGTCCTTGCGCGTATCGTTGAAATGAAGCAGGCCGATGATCTTCTCCTGGTTGCGAATCGGAATGAGGGCCATGGATGCGTACCGATACTGGATGCACACGTTTCGCGGTTTGAAGCGCGGATCCCGGGCTGCGGGCAATCGGGCGAGCGGAAAGGAGTCGTTGGTCCAAAAACTGCCGCCGGGACTGAACAACGGGCTGGCGAGATCAGCCGCGCCGGAAATAACCAGCCCGCAGGTGCATTCCAGGAGGATCTTGCCGTGCTGATCGCGGCAAATGCCGTTGTCCCGGTCGCGGGCTATCAACGTATTTTCCTTGAGAGGAAAGTCCGGCGGAAATCCCCTTTGCGCCAGATAGGGGAAGTCCTCGCCGTCCTGCAGGCGAATGCCGACGGCATCAAAGCCGGTGCGGCTCTTGAGGATGTCGAGCACGCGATGCATGGATGCGGCCAGCGGGTCCGGCGCATTGAGGACATGCAGAATTTCACGGCCCATTTCACGATAGGATTCTATGCGCTTGCGCTCGGTAATGTCTTTGGAGGAACAGAAGGTGGAAACAACGGTCCCCTCTTCGTTGATGACCGGGGTTATGGTCGCGAGATAGCACTTCTCCTGATCGGCGGCACATAGGGACAATTCTGTGAGTTGCTCGCGTTTTGTCCGTTGGGCTTCAGCAAGTCGGGGCAGGAATTTCCCCGCTTCTTCCGCCGGAAAGATGTCCGCAACCGTTTTGCCGATAATCTCCGCCTCCGGCCTCCCTATTTCGGTGGCAAAGGCCGAGTTCACGTATTCGAACCGGCTGCACGGGGAGCAGGAACAGATCAGATCAGGCGATGTTTCGAGAAGAATGTGGTGGTTTTGTTCGCTTTCTTTTAATTCCTTGATTTTTCGTGCGAGTGTGTCCTGCGTGTCGAGCATGCGCTGTCCAACGTGCAGCCTCGCCAACAATTCCCCGGTATCAAAGGGCTTGGAGAGGTAGTCGTCGGCGCCGGCTTCCAACCCTTGGATAATGTCCGCTTTTTCGCTTTTGGCCGTTAAAAGGACAATGTAGGGGCGGTAATCTCTTGGCGGGGAACGGATGCGCCGGATTACCTCGAGGCCGCTCATCAACGGCATCATCCAGTCCAAAATGACCATCCGCGGTGCGTTTTCCTGTTGCAGTGCCTGCCACGCCTCCGCCCCATCCCTTGTCTCGATGACCGCATGACCATTTTTTGTCAGAATACCGACCAGAACGAGACGGGAGGTCAGATCATCTTCAGCGATCAGGATACGCATGATTTTCTTCCTTCGGTGGGGAGTTCTTGATTGACAATGCAATTGCGACCGTTGTTTTTGGCTTGATAGAGAGCCTGATCGGTCGTTTCCAGGATCTGGTCCAGCGAGTATCCCGGCATGGCGCAGGTGACGCCAATACTCAGGGTACAGGCGAGTTCCCCGGATTTTGTCGGGATGGAGGTCTGCCGCACACAGGCGAGCAATCGTTCGAAGATCGGGATATGGTCTTCTTGTGGCGAAACGGGGGCGAGAAATAAAAATTCCTCGCCGCCGATGCGTCCAACGGCGCCGCATTGTCCGGCAACCTGTTGAAAGAGTTCGGCTATTCCCCGAAGAATGTCGTCGCCGGTTTGATGGCCGTAGACATCGTTGAATCGTTTGAAATAGTCGATGTCGCCCATGCCGACGGCCACCCCTCCCTGTTGTCGTTCCAACAGGGTCAACTCGTGATGCAGGCGGTCGAAAATAGCCCTGCGGTTGAGCAGGCCGGTCAGTGAATCGTGCGTCGCCTGATGCTTCAATAATTCCCGGTGGGCGTGCAAGGCGTCCTGCATCTCCACCAATCGCCGGCCGACTTCGATCCGGGCGCGCAGTTCGCCGGGATCAAAAGGTTTGGCCAGATAGTCATCGGCACCGGCCTCCAATCCTGCGATAATGTCGGACTTCTTGTCCCTGGACGTGAGCAGGATAATGTAGGGCGGCAGTTTCATGGTCAGTGAACGGACCCTCCGGACCACCTCCAGGCCATCCAATTCAGGCATCATCCAGTCGAGAATCGCCAGTCGGGGGGCATCG
>JBFWIP010000008.1:0-2372 GCA_050255935.1 Desulfobulbus sp. | reverse complement strand
AGGAAGCCTTCGACCACCTCCCGGGCGAGGGACTCGTCCTCCATGAATCGACTGAGCATCGTCTTCCTGTTGAAGACGGCGGTTTTTTTCTGGAGGGGGGGCGGGGGCCCGGCTCCCTGCATCCGATCGGGGCGCAGGGAACCTTCCGCCTCGCCTTCCCGGGGAAGCCATCTCTTGAGAACGCCGGCCAGGGATTCCGATGACACCGGTTTGGAGAGGTAATCGTTCATTCCCGTTTGCAGGCATCGGGCCCGGTCATCCTGCAGGGTGTGCGCGGTCATGGCGATAATGGGAATTTGGTGATCAATGACGGCGGATTGGGGATCACGTATGCGGCGCGTCGCCTCGAATCCATCCATTTCCGGCATTTGCACATCCATCAGGACCAGGGTATAGGGGATGGTTTCCAACGCCTTCAGGACTTCCTCGCCGTTGGCGACCGTATCGGAACGCAAGCCCAGTCGGTTGAGAATGGCCTGGGCGACATGCTGATTGGTGACGTTGTCGTCGGCAACGAGCAGCCGGATTTTGCGTCCATCGTAGCAGGGTAACAGTTCCCGGGCCGCATACCGGGTAATGATGGGCGGTTTTTCCGGCTTTGTTCCGGCGGGTTCGGCAACGGTCAGGGCGAGAACGGTTTTCAGCTCCTGGTGACGTATGGGCTTGGTGGCGTAAGCGGAGAACCCGATTTCTTCAAAGCGCCTGGCATCGCCACGGATTCCCAGGGAGGTGAGCATCACCATTTTCGTGGCGGATATTTCAGGGTCTTGCTGGATGGCGATTCCAAGCGCTTCGCCATCCATTTCAGGCATCTGCATGTCGATGATCGCGACCCGGAACGGATCGCCCTCATCCACGGCTTGCCGAAGAGCCGCAAGGGCGCTTGGTCCGTCTTCGGCCTCGCTGGGACGCATTCCCCAGGCCGCGAGACGGGGAATTTGGATGTCGCGATTGGTGGCGTTATCATCGACAAGCAGCACCCGGACATCCTGAAGATCCGCCGGAACAGGTGGCTCCCGCCGTGCTTTTTGTTGTTGTTTGGCCAGCCGCACCGAAAACCAGAATTCCGAACCGTTACCCTCTTCGCTGAGAACGCCTATCTCGCCGCCCATGAGTTCGGTGAGTTGTTTTGAAATAGCCAATCCCAGGCCCGTCCCCCCGTATTGCCGGGTTGTCGAGGCGTCGACCTGGGTGAATTTGTCGAACAGTTGACCGCGTTTGTTGTGGGGGATGCCGATGCCGGTGTCCCGGACCGAAAAGCGGATCCGCACATGCCGGTCGTCTTCCGCCAGCAGCGCCGTTTTGATCGCGACTTCCCCTTTGAGGGTGAATTTTATCGCATTGCCCACGAGGTTGGTCAGGATCTGCCGTAAACGGCCGGGGTCGCCGCTGAGGGCATCGGGAATTGCCGGATCTGAAGAACAGAGGAGTTCCAGGTCCTTTTCATGGGCGCGCACCGCCATGCTTGCAACAAAATCATCCAGGAAGGAGGTCAGATCGAAATCCAGTATTTCCAGATCCAATTTCCCCGCCTCGATTTTGGAAAAATCAAGGATGTCGTTGACCAGGCCGAGCAGCAATTCACTGCTTTCGCGGACGATTTCTCCATAGCGTCGTTGTTCCTCGTCCAAATCCGTCTCGAGAAGCAGGCCCGTCATCCCGATGACCCCGTTCAAGGGGGTTCGGATTTCATGGCTCATGTTGGCCAGGAATTCGCTTTTGGCGACAGTGGCGCTTTCGGCCTGCGCCGCCATTGCATTGGCCCGTTCGGTGGTTTCCCTGAGTTGGCCGTTGGTCCGCAATATTTCGGCTTCAGCCCGTTTTCGTTCGGTGATATCGATACCGATGAAGGTCACTCCGGAGACGATGTCCTCTGGATCGATGGGGGAGGAACTCAGCAGCACGTTGATGATCCGCCCGTCTTTTCGTTGCCAGCATGTTTCGATGACGCCTATGCCCTTGTCGTCGATCAGCCTGTAGGTCTCGCTGCCCGCGAATTTGTATTCCTCGCGGCCGGGATAGAGGATTTGGCTCTTCTGCCCCAGAAGTTCCTCCCTCTCGTAACCGGTCATGGCACAGAGTGAGTCATTGACCGTGACGATCACCCTGCTGCTCACGACGCCGATGCCGACAGGGGCGGCCCGAAAGAGGCTTTGGAGGAATTTTTCGTTTGTCCGGATCAATTCATCCGCTTTTTTCTGTTCGGTTATGTCGGTGAAGACCGTGGCGAAACGATTGCCGCATAATTGATAGGCGTGGATGCGCAAGTGCCTTGCCAACGGTTCGATGTACTCATCGAAGCTGGTTGGCCGGCCGGTGGCGACCACTTGCTCAAAGATCTTGAGCAGAGAGGATCGTTCGATTCCCGGCAG
>JBFWIP010000007.1:24484-42524 GCA_050255935.1 Desulfobulbus sp. | reverse complement strand
TCCGCCTGATCCTCGATGCGGTCGATGGCCATATGGATGGTCATGGTGATGTAGTCGTCGGCATGGGGCGTCAATCGGTGGAACCGGTCGCGGCCGCGGAAACGGGAAATCAGACATTCGCCGAGAATGAACAGGAGGCGGCCCGCAAGGCCGTTGCCGGAACCGGCGACCATCGGCAGGAAGGCGATGGCATGGGCATGCTGCTGCATCATCGGCCGGTTCCGGGTGCGCATCACGGTGACGATCATCTGGTAGACCAGCCGAAGCAGGGAATCCGCAACCGGTCTGGGCATGGCGCCCAGGTCACGGTTGCAGTCGGCATACGCTTGCGCCAATTCCCCGTCCGGAGACTGGCCCGCCATCGCCCGCGCCCCTTTCTCCCCCAAAAGCAGTTGGTCGGCCATGGAGGCCACCACCGTTTCCCGGGCAGCCTCCATGGACTCGCAAAGCATCTCATGGAGCACCAGATGCGGCCGGTCGGAACTCTTCCGCAGCATGGCCTCGTTCCACTGGTGCCACAGTTCCGGGTTTCGCTTCATATTCTCGATTAAAAACACCAACCTCCGGGTAATGGACTTGCGTGGGGTCGGTTTCCAATCAAGAATTTGCCGGGTACGGGAGCTGTCGGCGACCAGCCGCTGGTCGATGTACTTGATCATCCAATACTGTTCAAAGGGCTCCTTCCCCTGCAGGCGGCTTTGCAGGCGCCGGACCAGGATCATCGGCGCCAGCAGCCAACCGGGAACAAAAAACGGTTTCAGGGTTTTGTTGCAATAAAACTGGGTGGCAATGCGGAACAGTTCCAGGTGAGACACGGTGCCGTCCGGCCCGGCATTGAACACGCACAGGGATTCAAGCACGTCACTTTTCTCCAGAATCCGGAGAAAACACCGGACCAGGTCCTGGACATGAATATAGGGCATGGCCGAACGGCCGCGTCCGGCAAGCAGGCGTGGCTCAAGCCATTTCCCCGAGCACCAGCTGTTGAGCAAGGTGTACAGTGGCGGATACTCGCACCAGTCGCTGAACACCGCGGCGATGCGGACAATGGCCCCGGGCACCGAATCCGCGTATGCGCGCAGCAGTTCCTCGCCGGCCCGTTTGCTGCGGGCGTAGGGGATGGGGGCATCGGGCGGGGTGGACTCGGTGATGACCGGGCCAAAGGGGCAGGCCGCCTGTGAACTGGCAAGAACAAAGCGCTTGATCCCGAGTTTCCTGGCCGTCTCGAGCATGTTGCGGGTGCCCTCGATATTGGTGCGCGTGTATTCGGGGTGCTCCTGATTGGTGAAATCGTAGTAGCCGGCAAGATGCACCACGTAATCGGCCCCGCCATGGGAACGAATCCGCTGGAGAATTTTGTCCCGTTGGCCCTGTTCGGCAATATCCGCCTGAATCCAGCGGAGGTTGGCATCAGGCTGCACCCCCGCCTCCTCCATGGAGCGGCGGGCGACACAGAACAGGCGGTAGCGGCCCGTGGCCGCCTTGATGAAGTTGCGGCCGACAAAGCCCGAGGCCCCGGTCAACAGCAGCCCCGGCAACGTTTGATCCATCATCCTTTTTCCTCCTTGAGCGGTCAACTTCCCGGATTTTCCGACGAAACAATGGCACCGTGTGTGTATGAGTAGTGAAGCGGTTCGGGTCTGTCAACAAGCACCGGGACTGTTCTCGATTTTTTCCCCGCGGCTGTTCAGGATTGCAGTGAGTTTTCCCCCCACTTGGTGTAGTAGTGGCCCATGAATCACTCGCAACCACAGAACGTGTCTTCAGGGCCGCATGCCACTTTTCCGGCCCCACCCCTGATTGTGGTTGGCGGCGGCCCGGCTGGCCTGATGGCCGCAGGCCAGGCCGCACTGGCCGGGGCCGAGGTGGTCGTGGTGGAAAAGATGGGCCGTCCCGGCCGCAAGCTCTGCATCACCGGCAAGGGCCGCTGCAACCTGACCAACGTGGCGCCGCTGCCTGAATTTCTTGGTCATTTCGGGGCCACCGGGCCTTTTCTCCGCCAGGCCTTTCACCGCTTCTTTACCCGGGAACTGCTTGAGTTCTTTACCGATCTGGGTCTGGCCACGGTTACCGAGCGCGGCGGCCGCATTTTTCCGGCCTCGGGCAAGGCTCAGGAGGTCCTGACAGTGATGGAGCAGTGGCTGCGCCGCCTGGGGGTACGCATACTAACCGATACCCAGGTGGAGGCTCTCTGTATCGACAGGGATCACATCATCGGCGTTCGCTGCAATGGAAAGATGATCCCGTGCAGTGCCCTGGTGCTCGCCACCGGCGGTGCCTCCTATTCCCGGACCGGTTCCACCGGCGACGGCTACCGTTTGGCCGGGGAGGCCGGTCACCGCATTGTGCCGATCCGCCCGGCCCTGGTTCCGGTTATCACCGGCGGCGCCTGGGCGGCCCGGATGGCGGGCTTGCAGTTGCGCAATATCCGGGTCCGGCTGTTCATCGATGGGAAAAAGAGGGACGAGGCCTTTGGCGAGCTCGGTTTCACCGATTTCGGCCTCAACGGTCCGGTGATCCTCACCCTCAGCGGCCGCATGGTCGAGGCCCTGGAGCAGAACAGCGAGGTCAGCCTGCTGCTTGACCTCAAGCCCGCTCTTGACGAAAAAAAACTCGATGCCCGGTTGCTGCGCGATTTCGAGCAGCGCCGGTCAGAGCCGATGAGCAGCGTTCTCCGCGGCCTGCTCCCCAAGGAGATGGTGCCGGTCGCCCTGGAGGAGGCCCACATGGAGGCGGATCGCCAGGCCGGAACCATCCGCAGCGAGGAACGCAAACGGCTGCGCCAGTGGCTGAAAAATTTCCGTTTGCAGGTCGTGGGCCATCGCCCTCTTGAGGAGGCGATCGTCACCGCCGGCGGCATCGACACCCGGGAAGTCGATCCGCGGACCATGGAATCGCGCCTGGTACGCGGCCTCTATCTGGCCGGGGAAGTCCTTGATCTCCAGGCCGATACCGGCGGCTACAACCTCCAGGCCGCCTTTTCCACCGGCTGGTTGGCCGGGCGCTCGGCCGCATCCGCAACGGCAGCACACCCGGAGGGTTGAGATGTTTCTTCCCTGTACCCGCGCCGAGATGCGGCAACTGGGCTGGGACCGGCTCGACGTCATCCTCGTCTCCGGCGACGCCTACATTGATTCGCCCTTTATCGGCGTGGCCCTGATCGGCAAGCTGCTGCTCCGCGAAGGGTACCGCGTGGGCATCATCGCCCAACCCGACCCGGCGGGGGACGACATCGCCCGCCTCGGAGAGCCCCTCTTGTTCTGGGGCGTCACCGGCGGGTCGGTCGATTCCATGGTGGCCAACCGCACCGCCTCGGGCAAAAGGCGCAAAAGCGACGACTACACTCCCGGCGGCCGCAATACCCGCCGTCCGGACCGGGCGGTCATCGCCTATGCCAATCTCATCAGGCGGCATTTCAAGAACACCGTGCCCCTGGTGCTCGGCGGCATCGAGGCCAGCCTGCGGCGAATCGCCCATTACGATTACTGGGACAACCGGATCCGGCGCTCGATCCTCTTTGACGCCAAGGCCGATTACCTGCTCTACGGAATGGCCGAAAAGGCAATGGTCGAACTGGCCCGCGCCCTGGCGGGAGGCCGGGCAGCCACCGGCATTCGCGGGCTCTGCTACCCGGCCCACCAGCCGCCGGAGGAGGCGCTGATCCTGCCGGATTATGCCACGGTTGCCGGCGACAAGCAGGCCTTCACCGCCATGTTCCAGGCCTTTTACGACAACAACGACGCCCTCACCGCCCGCCCCCTGGCTCAGCAGCAGGACAGCCGTTTCCTGATCCACAATCCGCCCCAGTTGCCGCTGACCACGGAGGAGTTGGATGCCGTGCACGCGCTGCGATTTGAACGGGCCGTCCACCCCCTTGACGCCCAAAAGGGGCCGGTTCCGGCCCTGGCCACCATCCGCTTTGCCCTCACCACCCATCGGGGCTGCTACGGCGAATGTAATTTCTGCGCCATTGTCGTGCATCAGGGGCGCACCATCCAGGGGCGGAGCATCGGGTCGATTGTCGCCGAGGCCCGGGAACTGGCTTCACTGCCCGATTTCAAGGGCATGATCGCCGATGTCGGCGGTCCCACGGCCAACATGTACGGCTTTGAGTGCGCCAAGAAACGCCGCAAGGGGGCCTGCCGCGACAAACGTTGCCTCTTTCCCTCGATCTGCCCCAGCCTGAAAATCGATCACGGCCCGTTGATCACCCTACTCCGGCAACTGCGAGGCATCAAAAACATCAATAAAATTGCAGTGGCGTCCGGCATCCGTTACGACCTGATCCTGGCGGATGAAAAGAACGGCCTGCCCTACCTGCGCGAACTGGTCCGCCATCACGTCTCAGGTCAAATGAAAATCGCCCCCGAGCACTCCGAGCCCGAGGTGCTCGCCGCCATGGGCAAGCCGGGCACGGAGGGCCTGCTCCGCTTCCGCGATCTCTTCATGCGCCTGACCCGGGAGGAAAACCTCGACCAGTTTCTCACCTACTACCTCATCGCCGCCCACCCCGGCTGCTCCCTGGCCGCCATGGAACGGCTGCGCGATTTCTGTCGCCGGCAACTGCATGTCCTCCCGCGCCAGGTGCAACTCTTCACCCCCACCCCCTGTACCTGGTCCACTCTGATGTATTGGACCGAAACCGATCCCTGGACCAGAACCAGCTGCTTTGTCGAAAAAAACGCCGCTTCCCGGGAGCGGCAGAAGACAACCCTGACCGGCCCTCCTCCGCGCTCAAGCCATCCCCCAAAAGACCAGATTGCGAAACCTGTCCGTAAAAGACGGCGTTGACCCCTACATTCCCTCGACTCCCTTTTCTCCTCCCTCTCCCGCAACACGGAAAAAGGCAGATAACCTCGCCCGGCCTCCTTTCACCGCTCTTGCCCTTTTTCATAAATAATTTTGATACCAAAAAAAAGGAATTGACCCGTTGTCATTTCACGGGTATCACAGCACACTGTAATCCTGAGTGAGTACTCAGTCGAAAATAGCCGTCGGGTTTGCTTTTGAGTGAGCACTCACATAAGACCGATACAGGAATCAGCATGTCTTCACCACGAGCACAGACCAAAAAAGAAGCCATCCTCCAGGCGGCCTCCAAGTTCTTCTCCGAACGGGGGTATTGGGACACCTCGGTCAACGATATCTCCAAGGCCACCGGCGTGGCCGAAGGAACGATCTTCTACCACTTCCAGAGCAAGGAAGATCTTTTCCTTGCCGTTCTCCAAAAATTCAAGGAAGATTTCGTCGGAAAATTCAAACAGCATCTCAGGGAAAACGAGTATGCCACCGGCATGGACATGGTCGAGGGCGCAATCTCCTTTTACCTGTATCAGTCCAGCATCATGGAGGAACGTTTCCTCCTGCTCCACCGCCACCACTACTACCAAATAGCTCCGGAAAATCCCAAGTGCTGGCAGTATCTGGAAGAGATCTACAGCGGTCTGATCAGTATTTTCGAACAGGCCATCATCAGAGGCATGGAAGACGGGTCGATTCGTCAGGTCTCGGCCAACAAAAAGGCTCTGTTGATTTTCACCCTGATCGACGGATTGGTCCGGCTGGATACCTACAATTTGTATGAGGCGACGTCACTCTACGAGGAGGTCATTGAGTCCTGTCGCTGTTGGCTGAAACCCTGATGATCAACTTTTGACTCAACAAATTCAAGCGGACGGACATGTTACTCACAAAAATTTTCCCCTTTATTGACTGGATAAAAGGCTACAATCTCAAGAGTTTTCAGGCCGACGCCCTCTCCGGCCTCACCGTGGCCCTGGTCTTGATTCCCCAATCCATGGCCTATGCCCAATTGGCCGGACTGCCGGCCTACTTCGGCCTCTACGCCGCCTTTCTGCCGCCCATGGTTGCGGCTCTGTTCGGTTCCAGCCGGCAGCTGGCCACCGGCCCGGTGGCGGTTGTCTCCCTCATGTCCGCCGCGTCCCTGCAACCGCTGGCCACTGCCGGCAGTACAGACTTCATCGCCTATTCCATCATCCTGGCCCTGATCGTCGGCGTGTTCCAGTTCTGCCTTGGCGCACTCCGCCTGGGACTGGTGGTGAACTTTCTCTCCCATCCGGTGGTCAACGGTTTCACCAACGCCGCGGCCATTATTATCGCCTCCTCCCAGTTCTCCAAGTTTTTCGGCGTATACGTCGATTCCGCCGAGCACCATTACGAGACCATGGTCCGGGTCGCCCAAGCCGCCATGGATTACACCCACTGGCCGACCCTGATTTACGGCGTGAGCGCGGTCGTCATCATGGTGGTCCTGAAAAAAATCAATCCCAAGATTCCGGCCGTGCTGGTGGCGGTGGTCGTCACAACCGTTATCTCCTACCTCACCGGCTTCAACAAGGATATGCGCGTTGCGGTGGAAACCATCCAAATGCCCGAACTACCGACCCTGGTCAACGATTTCAACCATGAAATCAAGGTGATCGCCGACCTCGGCAGTGAACGCATGCTGGTGGGCAAGGAGCTGGAAAAAATCCAGAAAGCGGCAACCGGCCACGATCCCTCCATCGAAGCCATTACCTTGAAGAGCCAAATCGAGTTACTGACGGCGAAAATGAAGAAGGCCCAGCACCACAGCGCCGAAATTCGCCATCAACTGCGATTGCTGAAATTTGAAAAGGTTGACGGCGACAAGGCCTCCTTCCTTCTCAAGAACGCCATCCCGGCCGGGATGACCACGGACCACGGGACCTGGCGAATGAAGGTCGGCAACTCTGAACTCAAAACCGACAGCCTCCTGCTCATGGGCGGCGGCGCCATTGTCGGCAAGATTCCCGAGGGGCTTCCCACCTTCACCATGCCCAATATCAACACCAACATTGCCATGAAACTGCTCCCCACCGCGGTGATCATCAGCTTGCTCGGTTTCATGGAGGCCATTGCCATCGCCAAGGCCATGGCGGCAAAAACCGGCCAGAAGCTCGATCCCAACCAGGAACTTATCGGCCAGGGATTGGCCAACATCCTGGGGTCCTTCAGTTCCAGCTATGCGGTCTCCGGCTCCTTCTCCCGTTCGGCGGTCAACCTCCAGGCCGGCGCCGTCAGCGGCATTTCCAGCGTCATCACCTCCATCGTCGTCGTCATCACCCTGCTCTTCCTGACCCCGCTGCTCTACCACCTGCCCCAGGCGGTACTGGCCGCGGTCATCATGATGGCGGTTATCGGCCTGGTCAACACCAGGGGTTTTGTCCACGCCTGGCATGCCCAGAAACACGACGGGATCATCTCCATCATCAGCTTCCTCGTGACCCTGGCCTTCGCTCCCCATCTCGACAAGGGCATCATGGTCGGCGTGGCCCTTTCCATGGGGGTTTTCCTCTACAAATCCATGCGGCCGGTGGTGGCCAAGCTGTCGATGTACAAGGACGGTTCCCTGCAGAGCGCCGAACAGCACCGGCTGCGCGGTTGCCGCCACATTGCGGTGGTCCGTTTCGACGGCGCCCTCTTCTTTGCCAACGCCAGCTACCTTGACGAGCAGATCATCAAATACCGCAACGAAATGCCCGATCTGCGCTATGTGCTCCTGGATGCCTCGGGCATCAACGATATCGACGCATCGGGCGAGGAAGAGCTGGCCCTGCTGGTCGACCGTCTCCATGCCGCCGGCTACGGGTTTGGAGTGTGCAACGCCAAGGGGCCGATTCTGGCCGTGCTGGACCGGACCCACCTCTTCGACAAAATCGGTCGGGAGAACTTCTACCCCGATACCAAGGCCGCAGTGGCGGACATCGTCAACAAGGTCCATGAAAGCCCGGATCTACCCGCCGACGGCTGCAAGAGTTGCCCCCTGACCAAGTATCTGCCGCAGTAACCAGACATTCCCCCTCGTTTCCCGCCACCTCTTCTTTGTTGTCCAGCAAGGGGTGGCGGGATTTTTTTTATCCCTTCCACAACTCCCTGTTTTATCGTCACGGGGAAGCCACTCCTTGGGATTTTTGCATTGTGCGCAAAAATTCTTTTCCCTTCAGGGCGCAATCCAGATATTCTAAGCGTTTTTTCGGTTTAACAAAATGAAATCAAGCCCAGCGGCTGTGCTCTCCTTCCGGAATCGCCGGCCCCGACCCATGACTTTCCCCGCAACCAACACGCGATGACATCCCCAGGCACAACGACCCCCACAGCAGAGACGCCAATCCGGGTGGACAACTGGCTCCCGGAAAACCTGGCCCAGATCACGGACAAACTCGCCCGCATTGCCGACCAGACCTTTGCCGCCAAGCCGGTGGCCATCTTCGATTTCGACAATACCTGCATCTTCCGCGATATCGGCCAGGCCGCCTTCCGCTTCCAGCTGCAGCATCTGCGTTACCGGATCAGCCCCGGGGAACTGGCCTCGATCCTGCCGCCGGAAAACGACGAGCTGGCCGACCGTCCCCTGGCCGCAATTCGCGCCACCCTGCTGGATACCTACGGCAGGCTCTGGCCACTGATCCAGGAAGGGCGGATCGATTTCGCCCGGCAAACGCCTGACTACCCCCTTTTTGCCACCCTTCTCCTCTGGTGTACCGACATGGCCCGCAAGGCCCCACACCTTGGACCGCGCTATGTGCTGCCCTTCATGGGCAAGATGCTGGCAGGATTTACCACCGGCGAGTTGCGGCAGTTGGCCGGGGAAGTGATTGATCAGGTGGAGCGGGAGCCGCTTGTCGAACAACGGCTGGAAATTGAAGCGCCGCATCCCATTGGCCGGATCAGCGCAGGCTATCCGCTGGGATTGCATGCCTATCCGGAGATGCGGGTGCTGATGGAACGGTTGGCTGCCCAGAACATCGAGCGGTATGTGATCTCGGCCAGCACCGAATGGCTGGTGGAAGGGGCCGCGCCACGACTGGGCTTTGCCGTCGACGCCGACCATACCTATGGGATTCGCGTCCGTCTCACCGGGGAAGAGCGGCTGACCATCGACGACTTTCCCTCGTATCCCACCACCTACCGTGAAGGAAAAGCCGAAATCATCACCCAGCGAATCAAAGGGACCCCGGTTTTGGTGGCCGGGGACGCGGATACCGACTACGAAATGCTCACCCTGCCGGACGTGGCCATCCGCCTCCTGATCAACCGCCAGCAAAGCGGCCTGATTGCCAGCCTCTACCGGCAGCCGGGCATTCTCCTCCAGGGGGTGGACCTCACCAAAGGCTGCTTTCGTCCTTCGCGGGATTCGATCAGCGCCTGATCAGGCTTTCTTCCTTCGCTCTCTTCCAGCGGGGCATCCGGTGCGGATGCCCCGCTGTTCTTTATTCAGGCTTTTTTCAAGGTCTTGGCAAAATCGAGCATCCGCTGGATCGGGATCCGGGCCTTGGCGGCCAAGGCCGGGTCGACGTGGATCTCTCCGGCCCCGGTTTCCAGAACCAGGGCCAGTTTCTCCAGCGAGTTCATCTGCATCCACGGACAGCGGGCGCAGCTGTCGGTGGTGGAGCCGTCACCCTCGGTCGGGGCGCTGAGCAGGACTTTTTCCGGTGCCAACTGCTGCATCTTGTTGAAGATACCGGCATCGGTGGCCACGATGAATTCGCGGTTGGGCAGCTGCCGGACCGCCTGGATCATGGCCGTGGTGGAGCCGACCACATCGGCCTGATCCACCACCTCTTTGGGCGATTCGGGATGCACCAGCACCGCCGCACCGGGATGCAGGGCACGCATCTTCCTCAGGGCCTCGGCCTTGAACTCTTCATGGACCACGCAGGATCCGGGCCAGAGGATCATCTCCGCCCCGGTGCATTGCTGCACGTATCGGCCCAAATGCCGGTCCGGAGCCCAGAGGATTTTCTCGCCCCGTTCCGCCAGGTGCTTGATCACCGGCAGGGCGATCCCCGAAGTGACCACCCAGTGGGAGCGGGCCTTGACCTCGGCGCTGGTGTTGGCATAGACCACCACGGTATGGTCCGAATGACGGTCGCAGAACGCGCTGAACAGATCGATGGGGCAGTTTTCGTCCAAGGAACAGGTCGCCGTCAAATCAGGCATCAGCACCCGTTTTTCATTGTTGAGGATCTTGGAGGTCTCGCCCATGAAGCGCACCCCGGCCACCACCAGGGTCTGGGCCGGATGCTCGGTACCGAACCGGGCCATTTCCAGGGAATCGGCAACGCAACCCCCAGTTTCCTCGGCTAGGTCCTGGAGGACGCCGTCGGTGTAATAATGGGCCACCAGGACCGCGTCCTTCTCGCGCAGCATGGTTTTGATGCGCTCTTTGAGGGCCGCTGTCTCCGCATCCGGCAAAATTCGTTTCTCCGGATGCGCGGGGATCTTCACCCGGGGGATGGTGACCTCTGCCAGGACTTCTCGTACTCCGTTTTTCATGACCTACTCTGTTTTCTGTTCTCGACCAATCTCCCGCCGCCTTGTTGTCCGCACCGGGAACTCCATCCGCAAGGCTCCCTACTACCGCAAAAGCCCTCGCAACACAACCCTTTTCCCGTGCCTTGCCCAAGGCGCCGTTCTCCGCTGAAAACACGGCCGGAAAATAAATTTACAAACCCTGTACATCATGCTTTTATCTCTCTAAAAGCTCAGGTATAATCATTTTTCTTTCGATCCTATTTCCCTGCGGAACCGGTCATGCATGTCTATCCATCGGAACTCGTCGCCCTGATCATCCAACGATGGAAGGATGCGTCCCCGCCGGGACAGGAGACCGCCGACCAGGCCCCTGACAATCTGCCGGACAACCTCGCCCTGGAACAGCTGATCTCCACCTGCTACCAGGTGAGCATGATGCGGGAGGAAGACCGGCCGGTCGCCCTGCGCCTGATCCTGGCGCCGCCCGAACTGTTCCCCCCGGACCAGGGCCCGCCCAAGGGCTTTCTTCGCGTCCTGTTTTCCACACCGCGCTCCTTCAATGAATACGAACTGCGCCGCCTGTCGCCGGCAGTGGATTTCGAACGCTCACTGATCGGCGTCGCCCCCCATCCGGACAAGGGATTCGAGATCTGGGGACTGATCAACTCGGGAATCCGTTGGTTGCAGGAGGAACGGGGCGGCAACAAGAAGACCAATCAGTTACCGGATACCTTTGCGGTCCATGTGACCGGTCCGGGCATGCTGACCATCTGCCGCGGCCTGAAAAACATCGCAACCCTCAACGGCGGCCGTCTGCTGGATTCCAAGGCCAACGCCTTTCAGTCCAAATGGATGAACAAGCTGTTTACCGAGGAACGGGAAATACTGCTCACGATGCATGAGGAGTTCCGGGCCAGCGTGCTCTACCCCGTGGCCAGGATTCAGGAGGAATTCATCAACCGACTCCAGTTTCAACTGCTCAAACGGATAATCAGCGTCACCCGCATGTCCCGCCATGGCGGGACCTTCATTATTTTTCCCGGTTCCAATCCTCCTGAACTGAACAAGGACAACCCCCATATCCAGATCAAGTACCGGTTCCTCCAGGATGAGGCCATTCAACGCCAGCAGAATCTGATGATCCGAACCATTCGCCTGGCCACCACCGCCCTGGGCGACATCAACGAACCGGACAAGATCGTCACCTGGAAGGATTACGTGGAACTCCGCCACGAATCGGCGGTCTACGATCTGGAAGAAGCTCTCTACGAGCAGGCCCAGTTCGTGGCCAGCCTGGCCTCGGTCGACGGCGCGGTGATCACCACCGGCCATGGTGCGATCGGTTTCGGCGGCATGATCGTCGGCCCGCTCGACAAACTCACCGAGGTGGCCATTGCCAACGACGTCGAGGGCAAGATGGTCACCCTGGCCAAGATCGAGGGGTACGGCTCCCGCCACCGGTCGGTCTACCACCTCTGCAACGCCATCCACCAGGTCATGGCCATCGTCGTCTCCCAGGACGGCAATGTCCAGCTGGCCAAATGGCGCAACGGCATCGTCACCTGCTGGGATCTGACCAGCCAGATGTTCATCGGCGACAACTAATCGTTCTTCCCCCGCTCCTCCCCTTCCGCCATCACCAGACGGATCTTCCCCTTGACCATCTGCCAACAGATCAGGGTACAGCTTGCCGCCACCACTCCCATCCAACCGAGCATGGCCACTTTGTCCGGCCAGTTGCCGGCAAGAAACCACATCGCCGCCGCACCGGTCATGAAGTAAAAAAAGACCATCAGCGAGGAGGCGGCCCCGGCATCGCGGTCCACCTGTTCGAGAATCAGGTTGTTCCCCGCGGGCCGGTAAAAGGAAAAACAAAAGGTGAGCCCGAACATCGGCAGGGTGAGCCGCCAGGGGACCGGGATCCAGGGACAGAGCAGCAGCAGCGAGGCCAGCAGCATGCCGGTGAAGGCAAGGGGCATGAGGCGGAGGATCGAGACGTGGCGCACCGCCCGTGAAAAGGCGATCGGTGCCAGAACAAAGGCCACGGCGTTGAAGCCGAAGAAATAGCCGTATTGCTGCTCGTTGTAGCCGTAATGGAGGATGTATATCTCCGAGGAAACACCGATAAAGGCAAAAACCGGGATGCAGGTGAAGGTGAGCGTCAGCAACAGGGACAGGTAGCGGCCGTTTTTCAGCAGACGCAGGTAGCTCGAGGCCACCTGACGGAAGCCTGGGGGCGTCTGCGCTACCGGGGATTCCTCCATGCCCCAGACGCCGACGAAGGCCACGACTCCCAGCAGGGTTTGGAGAACGAAGATCCAGTGCCAGGAAAACAGCTTAATGATCCAGCCGCCGAGGATGGGGGCGATCATGGGCGCCGTGGCCACGATGACCCCGACCTGGATCAAGACCCGCTGCCGCTGCAGGCCGGTAAAACGGTCCTTGCTCATCGCAAAAACGATGGACGAGGCGGCAGCCGCCCCGGCGCCCTGAAGAATCCGTCCGGCAATCATCATTCCGGCACTCTGCGACAGGGCGCAGGTCAGGCAGGCGATAATGAACAGCCCCACGCCGAACAGCAGCGGCGGCCGGCGGCCGTACCGATCGGAAAGCGGGCCGTAAATCAAAAGAAAGCCGCAGTAGGTCATGAAAAACGTGACCAGGGTCAGATTGATGGCCATCGCGGAGGCATGCAGCTCCCGCTGCAACAACGGCAGGGCCGGCAGATACATGTCGGTGGCGAGCGGCGGAAATGCCGACAAAAGGGCCAGCAGCAAGATAATCGGAGGAAAACGTTTCCTGAGTTCGGCAAGACAACCCATCAAGCACTCCTGGAACAACCTCGGTCATGAGTGCGCGGGACAGCACGAACTCGGGCAGGCATACCGGCTGTCGACATCCCCGGTTTTTTTATCAAGACCACCTCACGCGGCCAGCACCGCCGCCATGACCCGCTCCAGATCGGCCACCTTGTACGGCTTGGAGAGCACGCCCCGAAATCCGTAGCGGCGATAATCGGCCATGATGGGATCATGGGAATAGCCGCTGGAGACGACCAGGCAGGCGTCTTTATCGCGGGCAAGGATTTCCTCCGCGGCCTCCCGACCTCCAAGCCCGCCGGGGATGGTCAGATCCATAATCACCGCATCGTAGGGCCGCCCGTCGGCAAGCGCCTGTTCATAACGGCCAACAGCCTCCATTCCGTCATTGCAGGTATCGACCTCATGGCCCATATGGCTGAGCATGGCCGAGGCGAGGTCGCAAATGGCCGCCTCATCATCCATAACCAGAATACGTCGATGCCGCCCATCGTTGGACGGCAGGGCTTGGCTGCCCTCTTCCTCCTCAACCACTGGCCGGGCTTCGCTTGCCGGCAGCAGCAGGGTAAAGGTCGTTCCCCGGCCAGGGGAGGACTCAACGACAATGGTGCCGCCGTGGCGATTGACAATGGAATACGCCGAAGCCAGACCGATTCCGCTGCCGTGGGACTTGGTGGTGAAATAAGGATCAAAGATCCGCTCAAGGGTTTCCGGCGTCATTCCCTCGCCGTTGTCTGCAAGACTGATCCGCACGTATTTCCCCGGGGTCAGGGCTGGAACATCCCCCTTGGCAATATCGCAATTTCCGGCCGCAATCCGCAAATGGCCGCCTTCCGGCATGGCCTGAACCGCATTGATGATGATGTTGTTCAAAACCTGGGAGATCTGTCCGCCATCGGCCTCGACACACCACAGATCCCCGCCCAGTTCAATGTCCCCCTTGACCTTGCTCCCTCTGAGCATCAGGGTCATGGACTCATCGATCAGTTCACCGATGCAAAGCACCTTTTTGACCG
This sequence comes from Desulfobulbus sp., assembly GCA_050255935.1. Lineage (GTDB taxonomy): Bacteria > Desulfobacterota > Desulfobulbia > Desulfobulbales > Desulfobulbaceae > Desulfobulbus. Next base: position 28,393 of record JBFWIP010000007.1, on the reverse strand, counting down.
GTTCACCGCCGCGGGCAAAGGTGAGCAGCTGGCTGGTCAGCTCCACCGCCCTGTTTACGGCATGTTCCGCGGAAAAAAGAGGCCCGCAGGCAGGATGCCCCGGATCGAGCAGGACCTGGGCATAGGAGAGATTCCCCATGATCCCGCTGAGAATATTGTTGAAATCATGGGCCAGGCCACCGGCCAGAAGACCTATGGATTCCAGTTTCTGCATTTTCACCAACTCGTTCTGGAGGAGTTCCCGTTCGGTGATGTCGGTGAAACTGATCACTATGCGGGGGCCCACCACTTGGGTGTTGACTATGGCCTGCCGTACCTCGCCGTTTTTACAGGTTACCCGGACCTCAAACGGTTTGAGCGAGGTCCCCTGCTCACGTGCGCGGATAATTGCCCGACGCCACTCGGCATCCAGAAATTTGCGGTATTCGGGATCCGGATAGGCGAGTAAAAACCATTGCTCGGCGGTGGGGATCTCATCCAGGCCATAGCCGAACGATTCGGAGAAGCTGATATTGATATACTCGACGGTGGTGCCGTCGCTCATGGCAACACCCACGGGCATGGCGTCGAGAATATCCCGAAGATCCTGGCTGCTTTTGGCGAGTTCATTGGCCATTCTTTGATAAACGGAAAATTCCCGCCGCAAAAGTATATAGATCAGGACGGCGGTGCTGCCTACATAGAACCATCCTTTCAGGGTTTGCATCCGGGTTATCAGTTGGCTGTTCTGGAACAAAAACGCCACCAGGTAATCGGAAAACACTATCCAAAGCACCGAAACGGCAAGATAAATGGCTGCGATTTTCAAGGAGGCCGAACTCCAGTCAGGGCGCGGAATTTGAGCCATGCTAATCCCTCGGCAAAAAAAGTGGTTCTTGGGCATGAGATTTCAAGGCCGGGGGATGCTGGAGGCACGGTGTCATCCCTGGCGCCAATGCGGGCATAAGTACCGGTCGAAGCCCCCCCTGCCTATATTTTCCGAACAAGGAAATCGGCAATCTGATCGGCTCCGTTGCCGGGCCTTGGCGTTGATCTCTTTTCAGCCGGCAAAGAGGAGAGCCGCTCCAACCAGGTACCGTTTGCAAGATCACACGCATCAATTTCCCATGAAAGGAGATGGCTGTCAAGGAAGGCCTCAAGCCCCCCTGATTCGCGGAAGCCGGGCCGTTTTATATAGCCATAGGCCGTTTGCCCCCGATAGGCCTCGGCCACGGTGGAATAACCGCTTTTCCCCACCACCAGGTCGGTGGCGGCCACCAGGTCGGGGAAGTACCAGGGACCGTCCAAGGCAAGAAAACGCAAATTTTCGGTAAACTCATCCTCCCGGCTCCGGCCGGTGAGCACGAAGACCGTGTCCGGCCGCCGCACCAGGGCATTCAGATCAACGGCCTGCCTTTGTCCGGACCGGATGCCGCCCATGGTCAGCAGGACCAACCGTTGCTCCGGCGCACAAAAGAAGCGCTGCCTGATTTTGTCCGGGGCGTGCAGGCTCCGGGCCACCGGCTCCACCACCAGGTCACAGGGCCGGGGATGACAGACCGGCATGGTCTGGATGCGGTAGTCTGCCTGTTGGAACAGATCCCGCAGATAGACGGACGGCTCGCTCAGTTGCGGACAGCGATCAAGGTAGCCCTGGTAAATCCAGTCCCAGGTAAAATTTTCCACCAGCACCGAGGGAACTCCCGCCCGTTTGGCCGCCGCAATACCCAAGGGGGCAATATCGCAAAGCACCAGCCTGCAGCCATCAAGCAGCCCTGCCGCCCGTTCGACCACCTTGTCCCCAAGGGGGTAGAGGTTCCGCAAGGCCACAAGGGTGGCGGCCAGGTCTTCGGTAAGGGCGGATTGCTGGACCAGGCCGACATCGGTGGTCATGGCGTGAACCGTGTGCGGGGCCGTAAGAGAGGAGGCAAACAACCAGGCCGGCACCGAGGTGAGGATGGTGAACCGGGCCTCGATCCGTCGGCCCAGGGCCTGCATAACCGCAATGGCCCGGGTGGCATGCCCGAACCCGTGGCCGCTGATTACACAGCCGATGTCAATGAATGGATGACAAGTCACTATCGACGGCCTCGGAAAAACCGAAAAGGGGCGGGTTCCCAAGGAGGGAGCATCGTTTTTGCCAAGTATTCACAGAAATGGTGGGTTGACGGAAGCGAAGCTGAAAGCGGCTCCCTCATGGGACGGCAGGGAGATCGCCCTGAAGGGGCAAAAAGATGCGGAAGGTACTGCCTTCACCGGGATGGCTGCTGACCTCGACATGGCCCCCGTGCTTTTCGATGATGTTTTTGGCAATAGTCAGGCCAAGCCCGGTTCCCCGATTTTTGTCGGTATAAAAGGGAGTGAAAATCTGCTCCAGTTTTTCGGGGGCGATCCCGATGCCGGTATCGGTCAGGCCGACAAAAACCTGCTCCGGGTCTGCCGTCCCCGTCTCTATCAGCAACGCGCCCCCCTCGGGCATGGCCTGAATGGCATTGAAGGCGATATTCAACAAAACCTGATAGATCTGCTCGCTGTCAAAATAAACCTCCGGCAGATCCCGGTCCAGAGCCTGTTCCACCTGCACCGCCTTTTGCTGCAGTTCCGGCTCCATGAAGCACAAAAGCCGTTCCACCACGGTATTGAGCGACCCGGCTTTCTTCTCCACATCGCGCGGCCGGGCAAAATCAAGAAATTCCCGCACGATTCCATCCAGGCGCGAGGTCTCCTCGACAATGATGTTGGCCAGCCGCTCGTTGCCCGGAGCGACCTTGCTGATGCGGTTGCCGAGAATCTCGGCGGTGGAGCGGACGATGCCCAAGGGGTTCTTGATCTCGTGGGAAACCGCGGCCACCATCTTGCCCAGGGAGGCCAGCCGCTGGGCCTCGTTGAGCTGTTCTTCCAGACGCAGCCGTTCCGCGGCCCGTTGGGCAATGATCCGATTGGCCCGGACCACGATCATGCTGAGGATGACGAACAGGACCGCCATGATCGTCAGGGAAAGGATAATCACCCGTGCCTGGAGGCGAATGATGGCCTCGAGATCTTCGGAAAGATCCTGGACCACCTCGATCACCCCCATGATCTCGCCGGTCCGCTCACCCAGCTTGTTCTCCTGGCGGAAGGGGACGTAGGTCTTCAGGGTACAGAAAACATCCGCCGCCCCCGGAAGGAAGCTGAACAGGGAGCCGCCGCTGATCAGCACCGAGTTGCTCTCCCCCTTGGCCGCCTTCTGGTACTCCAGTCCGCCCATGTCTTGTTTGCCCATCAGTTCGGCCATGGTGGAATAGGCGATCACGTTCTGTTTGGGCTCGTAGATGGTGACCGAATCAATTCGCATGCCGCGGGTGATATTGGCCACAATCCTGTCGAGCCGTTCATACTGTTCCTGCTCCGACAGGGCGATACGGCCGTACCGTACCACCGTGGGCAGGACGAACTGCAAAAAGACCTGGCGGTTGAGGTTGTCGGCAAACAGGCGCGAATAAGCCTCGGATCGCTGGAGCAACACGTTTTTCGCGTTCCCGGCAATCACCCAGGAAAGGATGAAGGAGGCGATCAGGATCAGGAGCAGGGAGGTGAAGCTGAAATATTTGACCAACTCAAAGGGCAGGAGCCCATCGCTGCCGTCCCGGAAGCGGAAGCGCCGTTTGATTGCGGGGAAACGTGGCTTGGGGACACGGATGCGCAGTTTGGGGATAGGCAATTCCGGCCATTGTATCCGTCCAAAAATCTCGGAAATGCCAAAGAGCATCTTTTTCAGGTGGGAGTCGTTTGATCCGGTTTTCCGCCGGACCACGTCTGGTTTTGGTCCTCTCATGCTTCTACTCCGCAAACACCGCACCGACGGCATACGGCCGGATCACAGGGGCGGGTGTATTGGCCCGCAAGGGCACGCTGGTATTCCTGCCAGAGATGCCCGTTGCGGATACC
>JBFWIP010000007.1:10667-24384 GCA_050255935.1 Desulfobulbus sp. | reverse complement strand
CGGTAAATGAAGCCGGCGGCACAGAAACGGCAGCCACGGCTGCATCCGCGGCCCAACTCGACCATATACATCCCCAACTCCGCCTCCGGGGAAAGCAGGGTCGAGTGCGCCGCCTGCGCCATCTCAGGGGCTATCACCTTATGTACCCGCTCCGGGAGTCCGGGCGCAACCTCGATCTTTTCGACCGCGCCCCGGTTATCGTAGCTGAAGGAATAGAACCCGGGCACATAGCACCCGGGCAAGGAGGTTGCTATCCGCGCAAGCAGTGCCGGGCGCCCGGTTGTTCCGTAGCCTTGCAAAAAGGCCATCAACGGCTCCAGGAGCGGCTCGGCCTCGCCGATCACCATCAGGTCGGCAAACAGGGCCAGAGGTTCCGGGTTCATGAACACCCCGACCCCTCCAAGGACCACCAGAGGTTCCCCATCGGCTATCGAAGAAGAACGGCCGGCGGCAAAGGGCGGAATGCCTCCGGCTGCGAGCATCGCGGCCAGCCTCGGATAATCGTGCTCAAAACTGATCGAACCGAACACCAGGGGGAAATCCCGCAAGGGACGGGAGGATTCGAGCGACCGCAGCCTCTCTCCCGGTTCCGGATACACAAATCGCTCGCAGACCACCCCGGCCATCTGGTTCAACAGCGTGTACACCAGCTGATAGCCGAGGTTGGAAACCGCCACCGGATAGGTATTGGGATAGAGCAGCGCCACCGGCACCTGATCCTTCCACTTTTTGAAGAATGTCCCGATTTCTGTTGTTAAACGGGCCGACACGACGTCATGACCGGAGATTTGAGCGGAAGGGCTTTTCCATTGTCGGCAATTTCAAAAAGAAAAACAAAAGACCAGACATATGGCACGAGTACATGACAAAGGAGAACATGCATTTTCAAGGCGTATGAGGAGGGCCAAAGGCTTTAAAGAGCACCTCAGCAGAACAAGAATAGAGAATACCCCCTCATTCTCTCTTGAAACGAGCCAATAAATCACCCCGTACCTGAGCAATTTGGCAACGGCTATTGGTCGTTTTTTCCTGTAAACAGGCTCAAGAACCAGCTTCAACAACCAGTAAAAAAGAAGGCAGACGGCGTGCGAGGACGTATGGTTTCGCTTCACCGATAGTAGTCAATCCGGCCCTGCAAGTACAGTGTTTTGGCAAAAAATGGATGGACTTTATTTGTTCGACAACTTCGGCAACAACAAGACCGATGAAAAAGAGAGGGGAAAAAGTGTGCGACGTACAAGGAATTGATTTCAGCGGCGGATACAGGGGTGATGCCGTACGGGTCAGAGCAGAGTGGACATCCAATCGATTTCATCGTTTACCGGACCGCGCCCCCTCTTGATTGTCACGATATGGCCAAAAGTTGCCTCAGACTTCATCCAATCAAAAGACAATAGCCGCCAGTCGGTCTTTTGATTGTGTGGTCTTGCTGGGGGACATGATCCGCGGAGTCCTTTGACTTGAAGCGAAAGGAATGCAGCCCCGATTGACAGGCAGTACAGGGATTCTTCCCCACAATTGTCGTTCCCGTCAAAATCATCGAGAACAACGCTTTGTTTTGCTTTTCGTAACATACTGTTTTTGCGATGCGTGCCTTCACGGATTTTGATTTTTTTCGAAGCCATCAGGATTGACCGCATCAGGTTCCGGCAGGACCTGTCCCTTCTGGAGCTTGCGCTCTTTTTTAGCTTCCTTCTTCCGCTGCTTTTCCAGTTCTTTCAAACGTTTTTCCTGCTTATAGTTGGGTTGTTTCATAATTGCACTCCCACCCTGTTCATTGCTCTCAGCATGGAGAATCCCCTGTACCGGGCGGATTCTCCATGCTGGCTCATCTCAACCTTTTTTCACGACATGGGCGGCCGAGGGACCTTTCGCCCCATCGACCACGTCAAAGCTGACGCGTTCCCCTTCCTGAAGGGATTTGAAACCGTCAGCCACGATGGCGGAATGATGAACGAAGACATCCTTGCCCCCGTCCTGGGAAATAAAGCCAAATCCCTTCGAATCATTAAACCATTTTACTGTTCCTTCAGCCATGTTGACTACTCCTCTTTGATTGTGCGTTAAGTGCACTCTGGTTTGGTGGCCCCCGTATTGGGTGCCGGGAATTGCTACGCTGAACGCATTATGCGGTCGTTGAGCATGCGATACCTTATTGCCCCCTGCAATGATCGGTAATCCAAAAGTATTCAATGGTTCCACACGACGCTGCTGTTTTCCGGGAACCTGGGGAGTTTTTTTTGTTCTTTTGGAAACATGTTGGAGGGCGGCGGACGACGTATTTTTCATTACCCCGCCATGAGGTGTGGGAGAAGATGCTCTCGGAAGGGTCGGCACCTCCTGACGGGACATTAATTTACCGAGTGAACGCTCGATGCCCTGCACGAAGGGCTTGTCCTCGCTGGTGGCAAAGGTCAGGGCGTCGCCGCTGCAGCCCGCCCGTCCGGTTCGACCGGTACGATGGATGTAGGCCTCGGTGGTATCAGGCATATCATAGTTGATCACATGGGAGATACCGGTAACATCGATTCCACGCGCGGCGATATCGGTAGCGACCAAAATAGGATAGGTTCCGTTTCGAAAACCTTCCAGCGCCTGCCGCCGTTTGTTTTGGGAAAGGTTCCCCTGCAATGAGGTAGCCTTGAATCCGGCGAGGAGCAGCTTCTGGGCCAGCTGTTTGGCCTTGTGCTTTGTTCGAGTGAAAACCAAGGTGGTGGACATCGACTCTTCCCCGAGCAAATACATGAGCAGGTTGATTTTTTGGTTTTGTTGGACACAAAATAAACGATGCGCAATGTTTTGTGCCGAACGGCTGGGGCTGATCTGCACGGTTGCCGGGTTGTCCAGAATATTTTCGGCCAGATGCTTGATTGCATCGGGCATGGTGGCGGAAAAGACCAAATTTTGTCGGCGGGCTGGTATTTGGCGGACAATTCGACGAATATCCGGCAAAAAGCCTTTGTCGAACATATGATCCGCTTCATCCAAGATCAGCACTTCAACCCGCCTCAAGTCGATGGCTTTATCGTTGTGAAGGTCCAGCAAGCGCCCGGGGCAGGCGATCACAATATCCACCCCTTGGCGGATTTTGGCGATCTGGCCCGATTTACTGACACCTCCATAGACGGCCACGCTCCGCAATCCGGTATGGCGAATAATGGTTTGGGTGAACGCATTGATCTGTTCGGCAAGTTCGCGAGTGGGGGCGATGATCAAGGCCCGGACATGCTGACATGGAGCAGCCATCAGACGCTGTACTGTGGGCAGGATGAAAGCGGCTGTTTTTCCGGTTCCGGTCTGAGCCAGGCCAAGAAGATCGCGGCCATCGAGGATGAAAGGAATTGCTTGTTGCTGAATGGGAGTTGGAGCAGTGTAGCCGCACTGCCGAACTGCGTGGATAAGATGATCGTTTAATTGAAATTCGTTAAAATTCATTCATACTCCTGCAATGAGAATCAATAGTCGCCAAACGGGCACAATGCGAAGCAGCAAAAGGTACTTTTAACGATATTCAAACTGATTGCTTACGTTGTTCATGTGATTCCGTCAGTTGATGACGAAAGGAGGGGGTAAAGAATAGGCACAGAGGGCAGTGGGGCGAATGACGTAGAAACAGGATATATCCAGACGTAAAAAAATATCTTAATCGTAGAGGAATGAGCGTCAAGCCGATGTCTCATCGACGGCCCCGGCCTTTTTTTGCCGGTGGCTTCGCTTCGTTGCAGACAAGCGTACGATGCTTGTACTCCTTGCCGTTGAGTCCTTCCATCACTTTGTGGCCGGCAGAACGGTTCTCCATCTCGACAAAGCCAAAGCCTTTGGATTCACCTGTAAAATGGTCCAAAATCAGTTTAACGCTGACCACGTCGCCAAAAGGGGTGCAGAGTGAAGCAAGTTCTGATTCAGTAATATTGTAAGGAAGGCTGCCGACAAAAAGTTTCATGCCTAAAGCTCCGCAATGGGGTTGTAAGCAAAAACTTTCTGATTATTGAGATATCAATACGAAATGGCGGTATCAAAAAAGAGAATGCTATTTATTAGTGGATGTCACTAATAAACGGTTTTTTCCAATAGAGCAAGGAAATAACTTCATTGGGAACAAATTGCCTCAATTCGAAGGGGACATAGGACCGCCTGCCGCGATCCGTCGTTTCTCCCCATCAAGCAAAAAAATCAGGGGAATATCGAATCGATATTCCCCTGATCGGTCTGGCGGACAAGCCCCGCAACCGGTTACACCAGGCGGGGCTTGTCGTTTTCAGTTGGCCTTTTTGCGAAGATAGGCGGGTTCGTCAAATTCGTTGAACTCGTGATCTTCAAAGATCGGCTTGGGCATGTGCAGGGTCCCTTTCGGCTTCGGATTGGGCCGGGCAATGCTGACCGGTCCGTTATCGCCGACCATGTCCTCTTCGGCGGAATGCCGCAAACGGGAACGGGTGGACACGGGCGGAGCCTGGACCGCACGGGTACGGACCATTTCCAGTTGGGAAATCTCCGGTTCCTCAATGCTGGAAATACCGGTGGCAATGACCGTGACCCGCAATTCCTCGCCCAGGGACTCGTCGAACAGGGCACCGATGATGATGTTGGCATCGTCGTGGGCCTTTTCCTGGATCAGGGCCGAGGCCTCCATGAACTCGTTCATGGTCAGGGTTTCCTTGCTCGCGGAGATATTAATCAGGATGCCGCGGGCGCCGTCGATCCCCACATCCTCGAGCAACTGGTTGTCAATGGCACGTTTGGCCGCCTCGGTGGCGCGGTTCTCACCCGCTGCCGCGCCGGTGCCCATAATGGCCGGCCCGACCTCCTTCATGACCGTCTTCAGGTCGGCAAAGTCGACGTTGATATGCCCCGGCAGGTTGATCAGGTCGGTAATACCCTTGACCGCCTGAAAGAGCACGTTGTCGACCATCTGCATCATATCCACCAGGGTGGAATTCTTGTTCATCAGACTGAGCAGGCGATCATTGGGCACGGTGATGATGGTGTCGGAAAATTCCTTGAGCCGGTCCCAGCCGGTTTCGGCGTTCCGCATCCGGGTTTTGGCCTCGAAGTAGAAGGGCTTGGTGACAACGGAAACGGTCAGAGCCCCGGACTCCTTGCTCAGTTTGGCGATCACCGGGGCCGCTCCGGTGCCGGTGCCCCCACCGAGACCGGCGGTGATGAAGACCATATCCGCCCCCTTGAGCACGGCCTGCAGGTCCTCAAAGCTCTCCTGAGCGGCTTCCCGGCCCATTTCCGGATCAGCTCCGGCCCCCATGCCCTTGGTGATTCCCGGCCCGAGCTGCAGGCGGATATCGGCACGCGACTTTTCCAAAGCCTGCATGTCGGTATTGGCGGCGATGAACTGCACACCTGCCAACTGGCTCTCCACCATGGTATTAATGGCATTGCCGCCACCACCACCAACGCCGATTACCTTGATCACTGCCACGGATTCTTCTTCGGCCATTCTGAACGGCATGTTCTTCTCCCCAGAAATAAATTCTTTCATAAATATCCCCTATATACCACTACCCTGTCCGGGACCAAAGGGAAATTTGACAGCCTCGTAAAAATCAAAACAATGCAAAACACGCTTCCCGGGAAAATGCCCCGCACAACAGGGGAACCCATTTCGCGTTTTTTTGCGAGAACGACAAATTGCTGTCGACTCAGACGATATTTTTCACCCAGTTTTTAAACCTGTTGACGATTCCGCCGACCTCCTTGGGCACATAGGCTTTTGTCTTGCTCCCATGAAGAACCAGGCCAACGGCTGTGGTGCACCGGGGCGAACGGATATCCTCGACCCGTCCCGCCACCCCTTGGGGGTACCCGATCCGCACCGGCAGGTCAAAAACCTGCTCGGCCATCTCGACGATGTTGGCCAACAGGGCCGTGCCACCGGTGATGACGATACCGGCGTTGATCCGGTTGCGATAACCGGAGGCGCAGATGTTCTTGTTGACCATCTGCAGAATTTCTTCCATCCTCGCCTCGAGGATTTCCACCATGATCCGTTGCGACACCTTGCGCGGCTTGCGATCGCCCACGGTGGGGACCTCGATGATGTGGTTTTCCTTGATCATCGCCGACAGGGCGCCGCCATAGAGATATTTCAGTTCCTCGGCCTCCTGCAGGGGGGTGCGCAGCCCCACGGAAAGATCGCTGGTCAGGTTGTTGCCGCCCAAGGCCAGTTCCCAGGTGTGCTTGATGGTGCCGTTGCAGAAGATGGCAAGATCGGTGGTGCCGCCGCCGATATCGATCAGGGCCACGCCGAGTTCCATCTCGTCCTTGTTGAGAACGGTCAGCGAGGAGGCCACCGACTCGAGCACGATCTCGGAGACATTGAGCCCGGCCCGGTTGCAGCTGGTCACCACGTTATGGAGGGCGGTGACATCGGCGGTGACGATATGCACGTTGGTCACCAGGCGAACACCGGTCATGCCCAGGGGATTCTGGATGCCGGTATGATCATCGACCATGAACTCCTGGGGCAGGACATGGATGATCTGCTGGTTGTCGGAAATCTTCACCGTTTGGGCGGCCTGGATGACGGCCTCGATATCCTGTTCCCGTATCTCCTGGTTGTTGATGGCTATAATGCCCGGTGAGTTGAACCCTTTGATGTGGTTCCCGGCGATACCGACATAGACCGATTCGATATCGCATCCGGCCATGTCAGAAGCGGTTTCGACGGCCTGACGGATCGATTTGACCGTGGATTCGATATTGACCACCACACCCTTTTTCATCCCCGAAGAGGCGGCCGTGCCCACGCCGATAACCTCGACATGATCGTCGAACACCTCGCCGATCATGGCGCAGACCTTGGTGGTTCCGATGTCCAGGCCCGCTACCAGTTCACCCGGCTCACGCGGTTCCTGCTCTTCAATTTCCTCATCCGTCAATTTGGGCTCCGGTAACCAAGACTTTATCATCTAAATAATCCATTCGAATTTCTTTAACAGCATCAACCAGCTTCTTCGCGTACAGCTGTTCAAGCACCCTGACCAGCCGATAATATTTTGTCTGCAGCCGATCGGTTCCGAAGTACACCGGAAATGGCCGGTCAACGAGATAGAGAATCACGCCCTTGGCCTCATCGGCATGTACCTCGGAAATGGCCTGGATCGGCAACACCGTGTTGCCCTTGGCCGCGATCTGCAGCAGATGAGCGGCCGCGGCCGCCACACTGCCCTGAACAAACCGCCCGTCAGCCACGTCCTTGTCGGCCCGGACCCCGGTGATCACCGGGTAATCAAGTTCCTGCCCCTGCTCGGCCTCGGCAAAGAGGCGCCCGGAATGGCTGAGATAGTACAGGTGGCGTTCCTTGCCCTCTTCCACATTGACCAGGGCAAAAGGCTGGTGTTCACTGACCACGATGTCAACCGTCGAAGGCCACTGGGTGTGAATCTCGACTTGATTCACCCAGGGCAGCGACTCGATCCGTTCCTTGGCGCGCGCCACATCGAACTGCATCAGATTGCCGCCCTGCTGCAGTCCGGCCAGGTCAAGGATCTGGCGTTCACTGACCTTCTGTTCACCGGTAATGCGGATATCGGAAAGCCGGAACACATCGGAACCGAGCAGCCAGCGCCCCCCCATCCATAGAAGAAGGGCCGCAATACCGACCAGGAGCCCGCTCAGGAAAAGGCTGACGAGCAGCTGCTTCCATCTCCGGCTCCGTTGGACTCCAGTCACCACCGCCTGCGGCCGTGGCATCGCCTGCCTGGACGGGCGCCGGGAGAACGCGCGGCGCAATCTTTCCGTCCACGAGGGCTTTCTGCCGCCTTTGCGGGTGCGGGACGACACCTGGCGGGGTTTATAATTCGCCATCAGCCCTGCACAACGAACGCTTACAAGATCCGGACTTCCGGTTCCAGGAGCACACCGGATTGCCGCCAGACGGTCTGACGCACCTTTTCCATCAGGAGGACAATATCCTCGGGCAGGGCGCCCCCGGTATTGACGATAAAGTTGGCATGGTGGGGAGACACCATGGCCCTCCCCTGGGTCAAGCCCTTGAGGCCCGCGCTTTCGATCAGGCGTCCGGCGAAATCACCGGCAGGATTTTTGAAGAAGGAACCGGCCGAGGCCACCCCCTGGGGCTGTTTTTGTCGACGCTGACGGATAATGTCCCGACACCGGCGACTAATCTGCTCCTGCTCACCGGGCACCAGGTTCAGCACCACCCCGGTGATAAACAGGGCGTTTTCCTTCTCCCCTGCAAAACGGGTGGAACGATAGGCAAAGGACATTTTCTCCCGTGGAATTTCACAGATCTCCCCGGTGATGCGGATGCAGCGCACCGACTGGACCAATTCCCCGATCGAATGGCCAAAAGCCCCGGCGTTCATGCGGACCGCCCCACCGACGGAGCCAGGAATACCGGCCATGAAGGTCAAGCCGTCCAGACTGTTTTTGCTGCACCAACCGACAAAGGCCGCCAGACTGCATCCGGCCGGGACCCGTACGCGCCGGGGAACATCGCCAGCCCCTGCCTGCCCGACCAAAGCTGTGTCACGAACCGAACCCCGCAGGCGGATAAAAACGCCCGGGTGCCGCAGGGTGGCCACGAGAATGTTGGAACCGCCACCGATCACCTGCCAGGGAATCCGCTCCCGCTCAAGCCAGGGCAAGAGCGACGCCAACTCGTCCTCGGCATCCACTTCCACCAATGCCTCGACGATACCGCCGGCCCGGAAGGTGGAATAGGTGGCCATGTGCGCCTCCCAGGAGACCGAACCGCAGAGGGCGCAAAGTTGCCGGCGTTGCCGTTCGTTCATTGTCGCGCCTCCGCCGGTTTGTGCAGCAAGGGGAGCAGGGCCTCGCCGCAACGGACGATGTTTCCCGCTCCCAGGGTCAACAGCAAATCTCCCGGCTGCAGCAAGGGCAGCAGTTCTTCAGGCTTTTGCACCAATTGGGAAATGAAATGGGTCTGCCGCTGGCCGTGTTGTTTGATGGCATCCTGGAGGACTTCGGAACTGACACCGGTGATCGGTTTTTCACCGGCTGGATAGATATCGGTCAGCACCAGGACATCGGCCCGGCGAAAGGCGGTGGTGAATTCGGCGAACAATCCCTTGGTCCGGCTGTAGCGGTGCGGTTGAAAGGCCACCACCACCCTCCGATCCGGCCAGCCCTCGCGCACCGCATCCAGGGTCGCCCGGATCTCGGTGGGGTGGTGGCCATAGTCGTCGATCACCAGGATGCCAGCCTCTTCGCCCTTGACCTGCATGCGGCGCTGTACCCCCTGGAACCTTTCCAGGGCCTTGGCGATAACCGGGAAATTGATCTCCAATTCCAGGCCGACACTGACCGCGGCCAGACTGTTGTAGATCAGGTGCTTGCCTGGCCGGTTGAGACGGATCGCGCCCAACTCCTCGCCACGATGGCGTACGGTGAACTGGGTGCTCCCGTTGCCGGAGATGATCTTGACGGCCTGCAACTCGGCCTGCTCGCTCAAGCCGTAGGTGATGATCCGTTTCCGGATACGCGGCAGCAGTTGGGCGACATTATCATCATCGATACAGACAACCGCCACGCCGTAAAAGGGAAGCCGTCCGATGAACTCGAGAAAGATGTCCTTGATGTGTTCAATGTCCCGGTAGTAGTCGAGATGTTCGAGGTCGATGTTGGTCACCACCTCGATCACCGGTGACAGTTTGAGAAAGGAGCCGTCGCTCTCGTCGGCTTCCGCGACCAGGAATTCGCCTTCCCCCAGCTTGGCGTTACTGCCCAGCCCATGTACCTTGCCGCCGACCACGACCGTCGGGTCGAGCCCGGCCTCGGCGAGAACCGCGGCCACCATGGAGGTGGTCGACGTTTTGCCATGGCTGCCGGCCACCGCAATACCGTATTTCTTCAGACGCATCAGTTCGGCCAGCATTTCCGCCCGCTGAACCACCGGCACATGCGCCTCAAGGGCCGCCACCACTTCGGGATTATCGGAGGCAATGGCTGTCGAGGTGACCACCACGTCCGCACCCGCGACCCAATCGGCTTGATGGCCCTCGTGAATCGCCGCCCCGAGTTGTGCCAGACGGGCGGTGATGTCGGTTGAACGCAGATCGGAACCGCTGACCCGGTAGCCGAGGCTCAACAGCAACTCGGCGATGCCCGACATGCCGATGCCGCCGATACCGACAAAATGTATGCGTTTTGTTTTCCTGTACATGAAGGCGCCTGCTGTCAAATTAGTCAGTGGGTATCAATGCCGCTCCCTGTGGGCAGCAAGCCGCAAACACTCATCCACGATCCGGTTGGTGGCCTCCGGCGTTGCCATGGTCTTCATGTTGGCCGACATTGTATGTAACTCTTTCGTGTTCTGCAAGTATTCGCTGATGGTCCGCGCAAGAATTTCACCGGAAAGGGTGGCCTGACGCAACACCTTGCAACCATGACCCTTTTCGTAATATTGCCCGTTCGTGGTTTGATGGTCATCCGCCGCGTACGGAAAGGGAATCACCAGGGCCGGCAGGCCCATCACCGCCAGTTCCGCCAGGGTGGTGGCACCGGCTCGGGAAACCACCAGATCGGCCCGTTGGTAAACCCGGGCCATGTCGCGAATGAAGGCCGACACCTCCGCCTTGATGCCGATGCGTTCGTATTCCCGGGCGACCTGTGCCGCATCGGCACTGCCGGTCTGGTGGATCAACTGCATCGCCACCTCCTCTCCGGCCAGGATATCCATGGCCTCAAGCATCAGCATATTGACCCGGTGCGCACCCTGGCTGCCGCCAAGGACCAGAATTGTGGGCGGATTTCCCGGTTCACGCTGGGTTGCGGCCGCAGCCAGGATCTCGCCCCGTACCGGATTGCCCGTCTGCACCGTTTTTGCCGGCGCAAATTCCGGTTGACAGGGCAAGGAGATGAACACCCGGTCCGCCAGTTTGCCGGCAAGTCGATTGGCCATTCCGGGCACTGAATTCTGTTCGTGGATGGCGATGGGCACACCGAGGCTGCGGGCGGCCAGCAGGACCGGTCCGGTGACATAGCCACCAACGCCCAGAACCAGGTCAGGCTGGAAACCTTGCAGCATCCGCCGGGCCTTGAGCACCGCTCCCGGCATCTGCAGCAGGGTCCGAAGCCTCTCCTTCATGCCCAAGCCCTTGACTCCGCCGCAATCCAGGGCGGCCAGCTCAAACCCCAAACCCGCCAGGGCCTGCTGATCCAGAAGACGGGAAGTGCCGATAAAGAGTACCCGGGTGGAGTCGATCCTCTCCCGCATGGCACTGGCCACCGCGATTCCCGGAAACAGATGGCCGCCGGTACCGCCGCCGGCAACGATCAGACGCATGCCCCCCCCTGCGTTATCGAACCGCTCCACGAGGACGCGGGCACACAGGGATCGTCCCATCTTCCCTGCCCGGCAATGACGGACTGCATTTCCGCCATGGCCTCGGCAAAACACTCCGGACAATACCCATGGGTGACGGGCTCATCGATTGCAACCGGCATGTGCCGCCAGGCCCCATTCGAGTACGTTTTATGACAGACACAGCACATCCGACGCATCGCCGACTCCTCAACCCAAGGCCTTGACCGGCACCATACGGCGCACGCTCTCGGCAAAAACCCGGCCACGCTCCGCATAACCGGAAAACATGTCAAAACTGGCACATCCCGGGGCAAGCAGCACCAAATCTCCCGCCGCCGCCACCCGGCTTGCCCGTTCCACCGCCTCTTCCAGGGTCGCAGCACGATCAATGGCCGTCACCGTGCCCAAAGCCGCCGCCATCAACGGGGCCGCCTCGCCGATGAGCACTAGATGCTTGACCTTTTTCCCCACTACCTCCCGCAGGAGAGTATAGTCGCCGCCCTTGTCGCGGCCACCGGCAATGAGCACCACCGGTTCGTCGCAGCCGGCCAGGGCCGCTTCCAGGGCACCGATATTGGTGGCCTTGGAGTCATTGACATAACGAACCCCATCGACGACAGCGACCTCCGCCATGCGGTGCGGCGGTGGTTCAAAGGAAGCGAGTCCCTGGGCGATAGCCGCGGGCTCACATCCGGCCAGGGTAACCGCGAGGATGGCGGCAGCCGCGTTGAGCTGGTTGACCGACGAGGAAAGCCTGGTGCCCGCCAGCTCATAGGAGACGGCCTCCATGCCCGAAAATGCCGTGCCCAGGCTGATCCGGCCAGCGATGATGCGGGCGGCGCACTCCCGGCCATGGCCGAATTGCAACGCCAGCACGCCAGGGTTGACCGGGGTGGCCGCGGCCACCGGGTCATCGCCGCCGAGGATCGCCATGTCGCCGGGCACCTGATGAACAAAAAGGTTTTGCTTGGCCCTGGTATAGGCCGCAAGCGAACCGTGCCGATCGATGTGATCCGGGGTGATATTGAGCAACAGGCCGATATTGGGTCGAAAGCTACCGGCCAGATCGAGCTGGAAGCTGGAGAGTTCAAGTACCGCGCAGTCGTATTCCTGCGGCCGGATGAAGAAATCGAGCAACGGGGTACCGATATTCCCGCCCACAAAGGGCCGTTTCCCAGCCGCCTGCAGCAGGGCGCCAATCAAACTGGTTACCGTGGTCTTGCCGTTTGAACCGGTCACCGCGATCACCGGCACCGGAAACCGGCCGGCCGCCAGGGCCAGTTCGCCGCAGACCGGAATTCCCCGTGCCCGTGCCGCTGCCAGCACCGGCAGGTCGAGCGGAACCCCGGGACCGGGAACGACCACATCCGCTCCCTCGATGAATTCGGGCAGGTGGCCACCGGTTTCCAGCTCCACCACCCCGGACTGTTCGAGAAAATTCAGAGTTTCGGGATCGATTTCCGCCGGTTGCCGCCGATCCGAGACCTTGACGTGCAGCCCCAGCCGCAGCAGATCGCGGACCGTTGACATGCCGGCCGTCCCGAGTCCGATAACCACTGCGTTCATGTTCCTGGTCAGTTGCATGGCTTATCTCAATTTCAGGGTTGCCAGGGCGATCAGGCCGAGAATGATGGAGACGATCCAGAAACGGACCACGACCTTGGGCTCCAGCCACCCTTTTTTCTCGAAGTGATGATGAAACGGCGCCATGAGAAAAATCCGCTTGCCCCCGCTCATTTTGAAATAACCGACCTGAAGGATGACCGACAGGGCCTCCATGACGAAAATACCGCCCACGATCACCAGTAAAAACTCCTGCTTGGTAATGATGGAGATCACCCCGAGGGTGCCGCCAAGGGAGAGCGACCCCACATCCCCCATGAAGATCTCGGCCGGGTAGCAGTTGAACCAGAGAAAGCCCAGGCAGGCGCCGACAATCGCGGCACAGTAGATGGTCACCTCGCCGGCACCGGAAACAAAGGGGATCTGGAGATAACTGGCCACCACCGCGTTGCCGGCCACATAGGAAAAAATCAGATAGGTCGAGGCGGTGATCACGATCGGCCCGGTGGCCAGGCCGTCCAGGCCATCGGTGAGATTGACCGCATTGGAGGCCCCGACTATGACCACCACCGCAAAGGGCACATACCACCAGCCCAGGTCCGGATGAAAGGACTTGAAGAAGGGCAGGCTGAGCACGCCGTCATACCCCGGCGAAAGCAAAAGGAAAATTCCCACGACCAGGGCGCCGAACACCTGCAGGACCAGCTTCTCGCGGGCGCTCAGGCCACGGGAGTTGCCCTTGCTGATTTTCTTGATATCGTCCATGGAACCGATGCAGCCGAAAAAAAGGCTGATCCCGATCAGCAGCCAGACAAGGCCGCTGCGGAGATCGGTCCACAGCAGGGCCGA
>JBFWIP010000007.1:0-10567 GCA_050255935.1 Desulfobulbus sp. | reverse complement strand
CCGGTGACGGCGAGGCCGTCATACCCCAGTTCCGCGACCAGGCTGCCGATACCGACATGCAGCCTCTCCGAGGCATCGCCCAACTCGAGCATGTCGCCCAGCGCAGCCAGGTGACGGCACCCCGGCTTGCCGAACGAACCGACCGTGCGCAAACCGGCCGCCATGGACGCGGGGTTGGCATTGTAGGCGTCATTGACCACCTTGATGCCGCCGGCCAGTTCGCTTACCGCCAGCCGTTTGTCCACCGAGGGCTGGTACCGGGTCAGCCCGAGGACGATGGTTTCCGGGGGGATGCCTGCGGCATGGGCGATGGCCGCGGCCGCGGCGCAATTGCTCACATTGTGTTCGCCAAACACCGGAACCGTGATTCGTTGCTGCCACTCACCGATGTGGAGCGTAAACCGCATTCCCGATTCGCCCAGATTTTCCTGCCGGGTCACCCACACCAGGGGATCCAGTTTTCGGCCGGAAGGAGATACAGCAAATCCGATTTGTTTGCCACCGGATTTTTTTGCCTGCTCCCGGACATGGGCATCGTCATAATTCACGATGCGGACCGCATCCGGCCGCATGCCGGCAAAGAGTTCTCCCTTGGCGGCCGCCACCCCCTCGACACTGCCCAACCCCTGGAGATGGGCGGGGTGTACGTTGTTAATGCACCCGATATCCGGGTCGGCAATGGCGGTGAGCCGGGCAATCTCACCGGGCACATTCATGCCCATTTCGAGCACGGCCAATTCGTGGTCGTACCCGATCGGCAGCAAGGACAGGGGCAGCCCCACCAGGTTGTTGAAATTGCCCTGGGTTTTCAGGACCGGGTCGATGCCGCTTCTGGTCGTCCCGACGGCCTGGGCAAAAATCGCGGCCACCATCTCCTTGACCGACGTCTTGCCGGAACTGCCGGTGATCGCCGCCAAACGCACATGAGGGCCGAGCAACCGGCGGCGATAGGCGGCCAGATCCCCCAGAGCGGCCAGGCTGTCGTCGACCCGGACGGCGAGAACATTCTCCGGAAGCTGCTCGGGCATCCGTTCAGCAATGACCGCCTTGGCTCCGGCGGCCACGGCCCGCTCGATATACTGATGACCGTCAAAGGCTTCCCCCTTGAGGGCGACAAAGATATCGCCGCAACCAATGGTCCGGGAATCGGTGGAAATCTGGCCGAACATCTCCTCCTGCCGCCCGGAGACGACCTGCCCCTTGGTTGCGGCCAAAAGGTGGCGCCCGTTCCAGTGCAGAAGGCCGTTGGCCGCCTCCCGGCAATCATCGAAGAAGTGCCGTTCCCCCCCCGCAATCTGATAATTTTCGTGCCCCTTTCCGGCAATGAGGATCGAATCGGCAGGTGCGGCCAAACTACAGGCCACGGCAATTGCATCGTGGCGGTTGGCAATGACCGCAAAACCCTGCCCGGGAACCGTAGCGGTGAGCAGGGCGCTTGCCGCCTGCCGTGGTTTGCCGCTCTTTTCCACTCCCGGAATAATCTCGGAGATGATCGTATCCGGGTCTTCGCTCCTGGGATTATCGGAGGTCACGATGACCACGTCGGCATATTGGCCGGCCATCTCGCCCATCAACGGCCGTTTGCCGCGATCGCGGTCACCGCCGCAGCCGAAAAGGCAGAGCAACCGTCCGGGCGCCAAGGCACGCAGGGTCTGGAGGACATTTTCCAGGGCGTCCGGCGTATGGGCATAGTCAACAAAGACGGCGGGCAACTGCCGGGGTTCCGCTCCGGGCAATTGCACCCGTTCCAGTCGGCCGGGTACGCGTCCGACCGTGCCAAGCCCCCGGCGGATGGTCGCGGCCGGAATCCCGAGTCCCATGCCCACGCCGGCGGCGGCCAGGACGTTGAGAATATTGTAGCCGCCGGTCAGCGGCGAGGTGAAATCCGCCACCTCCCCCTGAAGGTCGAGCCGGCAATGAAAACCGTCGATGGTTTGGGTACAGGCCTGGGCATTGATCTCACATCGGTCCGACAATCCGCAGCGGAGCAAGGGAACATTGCGCAACGACCGGCACAAATCCTCCCCCCAGTCCCGGCCCTCGGCGTGCGGCCCGGTGACGACGACGGCAATCCCGTTCCGCTTGAGATGTTGGGTAAAGAGCCGTTTTTTTGTGCTGAAATAGGCATCCATGCTCCGGTGATAATCAAGATGGTCCCGACTGAGATTGGTGAACAGGGCCACATCAAACATGGTGCGACCGAGTCGGTCCTGATGCAGGGCATGGGAGGAAACTTCCATGATCACATGGGTGACGCCGTCCGCCACCATGGTGTGGAGAAGCGACTGCAGGGTGACCGGATCAGGGGTGGTCAGGGGAGCGTCCCGGATGATGCGCAAACCGTCACGGCCATGATAGCGATAGTTCACCGTCCCGATCACTCCGGGCCGGCATCCCGCCGCCAGCAGCATGCCCTCGACCAACCACGAACTGGTGGTCTTGCCGTTGGTGCCGGTAATGCCGATGAGTTGCAACTGTTGTGCCGGATACCCGTGCCAGGCTGCGGCCAACTCTCCCACGGCCGCATGCGTGTCCTCGACCAGGACCAGCGGCAGCGAGGGGTCATCCAAGCCGGCCATGTCCTCGACCACAATCGCCAGGCAACCTCCGCGGATCGCCTCGGGAATGAAGGTCCGGCCATCGATCTTTTCCCCTGGAACGGCGACAAAAAGGCATCCCGGCGTGACCTGCCGTGAATCAAGGACCACCGCCGTTACCGTCCGGGTCGCTGCCGCGGCGGGGATCCCACGGGTTTCAAGCGGTGCAATGGTCTTGAGAAGGGTTTCCAGGGTATACATAAACGGGCCGTGACTATCTTGACTCCAGGGTAACGATACATTCCTCGATACCGGTCAGGGGTTGACCGGCCAAGGGATATTGGGCGACAATCCGGCCGGTGCCGTTTATCCGGACTCTCAGGTTCAATGGATCGATCTGCTGCAGGGCCTTGCGCAGGCTCATGCCGCGCATCTGCGGCATAACCGCCGCCGGTTCATCGTTCTTTTCCGGCGCATTTTTGAAATTCAGCTGTTTGCTGATAAAAAATTGGCGCCGGTTCTCTTCGCTTTTTGCAGACGGCACCCCGGCAATGGTGGCCGGCTCCCCCTGGCGGGCAAGGGCCGCCAGCAAATCCCGGCCGAGTGCTTCCAGGCTGCCCCCTCCATTTTTCTTCTGTGGCGGATCGGGCAAGAGATGATCCTGTTCCGTTGCAATGAGGAGCAAATACTTCGGCCGCGTGGCCGGAGTCAGGGCAATAAAGAGATCCTGCATCGAATATTCGGAAAAAGGTCCATCGGGTTCGACATCGAGCCGGCTACCGGTAAAGACCACCCCGTTCTCCTGGTCACTTGCCCAGTTTGCAAACAGTTCCCGCCGGATTTTAACCCCAAGGGCCGGATCGAGGACATGACTCCTTTCAGTCGCCTCGGGATTACGGTGGTAGCGGGTCGCGGTGGCATGATCATAGAGGGAATCCACCACATAGGGAGTGATCCGCCAGCCGCCGTTGACCAGGCTTGCCAGGGTTACACCGACCTGGACCCCGGTGACCACCGGTTGATGGTCCCGGCGTTCCTTGACCGTCGGCCCGGATTCCCAGTTGCCGAAGACCGATCCGTAGAGTTCAATCTGCTGCTCGAATCCCTCCAACTGCTGATCGGAAAATCCGTAATCCGGGGCAGCCACGGTGGGCGGGAGCAATCCGGGTCCGTCAAGTCCTTCCCGCTCGATTGCCGCTGCCCGGGCCAGTATCGGACGGATCATTTCCTTATCCAGCAAATGGTTGTAGATGCGGTTGACCCGGTTGGTCTCGTTTGCCTTCCAGAAATAATTGGGATTGAACGAGGGCTGGTTCATCAGGGCGAGAATGCGGCCACTGCCCGGTTCGATCAATAACCCCATGCCCTTTTCCGTGCCGCTGGCGGCAAGAAAATCACGGAACCGGCTCTCAAGCATTTTCTGCAGGCCGATATCAAGCGTGAGTACTAAATCGGCACCGGTATCGCCCAAATGTTCGCGCCCCTGGAAATCGATATCCGGAATATTGTTCTTGCGGAAAACTCCCTGAAGCACGGTATCGTATTTGCCTTCAACCCCGGCCAGCCCCACGCCATCGCCCATGAATCCGAGCACATGGGATGCCGCGGTATGTCCGGGGTAAAAGCGCACCTCATTGGCCTTGCAACTGATGCCCTGGAGATGCAACGCATTGATCCGCTCGGCCTGCTGCTCATCCAAATCAGTGGTCAGCATGATGGAATATTGGCTCGATTTCAGCCGCGCCTGCAGTTTCTCCGCCTTCACCTCCACCAGGGGCTCCAGGGCCTGGGCGACCCGGCGCCGATCACCCACCTCAACAGGATTGGCGTACACTGAATAGAGTTTGTAGGAGACCGCCAGTTCGCTGAAGTTGCGGTCGTAGATCGTGCCTCTTAAAACAGGTTCAGCGGGCGCCTGACCCGCTGAAAAAGACGATATTTTGCCGGCAGCGGACTGTAAAATCCTGCCGATATCCTGGAGGGAAAGGGGGCATCTATACAGAATGGCTCCAGCCGCTGCCAGCAAAATAACAAGAAAAGGAAAGAACCACCGCCGTCTGTTTTTCTTGGACCGTGCAGTTTTGACCATTGCCCGACTACATCCGCCGCACCTGCCGTTGATCCGGTTCAAACAGGTTCAGTTTCACCGAGGCAACGGCAACAACATGATCTTTTGAACTCAACTGGGCACGATGGGCGCGTAGTTCCATGTTCTGGTTATACATCACGGCATGCACATCGCGCAGTTGCCCGGCCTGGGCGCGCATATCCATCATCTGCCCATAGAAATACTGGGTAATCAGCAGACCGGCTACCAAAGCAGCCAGGCAGGTGACGGCGAGAAATCGCCGTGCAACGCTCGACAATCGCAATGAAAAGCGATTGTTGGCCTGCCTCGCCTGCCGAAATGACGCCACCTGCTGCGGTCGATAGGTTCGCACGCTCACGTTCGGTACCATAATGCCCTCCTGCACGTCCTCTTTACTGTTCTTGTGGCCCTTAAATCCGCTCTGCGACCCGAAGTTTGGCACTGCGGGCCCGCGGGTTTCGTTGCATTTCCTCGGCCGTTGGTTCGATCGGCCGCTTGCTGATCACCCTGTAGGCCGGATTCTGCTGAAAAATTTGTTTAACGATCCGGTCTTCCAGCGAGTGAAAGGTGATGATGACCACCCGTGCCCCGCCGGCGAGGATCTGCGGCGCGGTATTCAGCAACCGGCTCAGGTTGTCCAGCTCTCCATTGACGGCGATCCGCAACGCCTGGAAAACCCGGGTCGCCACGTGAATCTTCGGCGGGTGATATTTCCGGGGTACGGCCTCCGCGACAATGGCCGCGAGCCGGCCGGTGGTCGTTATCGGGGTTTCCTGCCGGGCCTGGACAATAAACCTGGCGATTCGTCTGGCCTGCCGCTCTTCACCGTAATGGTAGAAGATGTCGGCCAACTGTTCTTCCGATGCCTGGGCTATCAGGTGCCGGGCACTCATGGAGCGGCGCCGGTCCATGCGCATATCCAGGTCGCCGTCGGTCCGAAAGCTGAAACCGCGCTCGGCCCGGTCAAGCTGCAGGGAGGAAACCCCCAAATCGGCGATCAACCCGTTGATCGGGCACAGGTCGCGCTGTTCCAGCTCGGAAACAAGATCGGCATACGAAGCATGAATCAGGGTGAAGCGATCCCCGAACCGGCCCATATCCGGCCCGGCATCGACCGCATCGGTATCCCATTCAAAGCCGACAACCCGCCCGTCGGGTGCGGAATGTTCCAGGATTGCCCGGGTATGCCCGCCAAGGCCGAGGGTCCCGTCCACATACAGCCCGCCGGAAACCGGTTGAAGGCCGGCGATCACTTCTTCCAGCAAAACCGGGACATGGATGGCGTAATCGTCTTGCGGCATTCGCAACAACGGATTAGAGAATACCCAAGGCGGAAAGTCCGGCACTGAAATCGGCAAAGGTTTCCCGGGTATGTCGAGTTTCCTCTTCCCACGCCCCCTTATCCCAAATCTCGAAATGCTGCAGCATACCGACCACCACCACATCTTTCTCGATCCCGAGACCGGAGCGCAACGCTGGCGGCAAAAGGATCCGCCCCTGCTTGTCAGGCGTACATTCGGTCACACCGGCGATGAGATAGCGGACAAACCGACCGAAATCTGGTTGGTTTTTGCCTTCGGCCAGCAGGGTTTCCTCCAGGGTTTCCCACTCGGCCATCGGATAGGCGCGCAAACATTTTTGCCAGTGGGTGACGACCAGCATTTCAGAGCCGTACTTCTCCTTGAGGACGTCGCGGAACCGAGCCGGTATATTCAACCGTCCCTTTGGGTCAAGTGTATGTTCCGAATGGCTCCGAAATCGCTGCACAATGCCTCTTCAACCACCATCCGCCACCCTCGTGACGGTTGCACCATTTTTTTCCCCTTTAAACCACTTTCCACCACTCATGAGCAATTAGTATACGAACCCCTTGAGGGAGTCAAGGAAAATCACGGAAAAACCGGGGAGAATTGCGCCCTTTTTCCAGAGGAGGCGAAACGAAAAACTATAATGAGAACACAGCAAGATACTTGCGGGGGCATCCGTTGAGGCGGGAGGGGGCAAGCCCCCCTGATGACGGGCCCTGAAAGAGAGAAACGTTGATTCGGCGCCAATAATGCAGCCATAGCAAAGCCTCCCGGCGATCAGGCAAAACGTGTAATCGCTTCCCCCTCCCAACAAAAATAAACAAAAAAAAAGCGGCCGCCCCTTCAGAAGAGGCAGCCGCTTGTACAAGGAACCGGTAGCCGGAAAAAATAGATCCAGGCGTTTCGATTATTTCGTTGGAGGAGGAGTTGCCTCCTGGGCCGGTGTCGGAGGCGGCGGGAAGAACATGGAGGTAACATCCTTGGAATTGATGAACACCTTGCCCTCCGCATCGATTTTGGCATCAATACGATCGACTGTCTTGTCCCCCTCCTGGCGTCTATCGGCCAATGCCGTCAAAGTCGCCAACATCTTTCCGGTTTCAGGATCCGCACTATACGATTGAACAATTCGTTTCATCTCTTCCGGATTTTCGATCGTCAGGTTCAGATTGCCGGTGGCGAGATTCTTGGATTTCGGTTCCACCTGCGCCAAAAGGGCGAGGGTGGTTTTGGCTGCCGGAAAGGCCACAAAGGAGTCGGCCAGGGTCAGGGTGAGCCCGCTCTGCATCAGGGCGGCCATCCCGTTCATCATCAACTGCCCTTGAATGGCCTCCATCTTCCCCGTTGCCAACACGGCGGGATCGCTGATCAAATGCAGCAACGACGGGATCCTGCTCAATTCCAGACGGACACGCCCGGCCTGGGGCACGGTATTGCTCCCCGCAGCAACCCCCTGGAATCCGGAAAAATCAACAAGGGTGTGAATTTTTCCGCCTTGCCCGTCTCCGACATCAAAGCCGGAGGCCAGGGTCGCCTGATCAAGGGTGACCGGTGTGGGCTGGGCATTGACCACTTTCAGATCATGAAAACTGATTTCGCCTGAATACCGTTCGATAAGCGACAGGATTTTCTGGGCAAACGCATAGCCTTGGCGGGCGGCATAGGCATCGGCCTCTTGCTGTTGCACCTGCTGATACCCCTCGATCGCCTCGAAAATCTCGGCAAAGAGGTGGGGAGGAAACGCCTGCATCCCGCCATCGCTCTGGAGATCAACCTGGCGCAGGGTAACGGCAAGCGGCTGTGGTTTTTTGTCCGTTTTTTTCTCTGCAAAGGAGAAACTATTGCACTTGCCCTTGGAATTATAGACAAACTTACCGGTGGCCGCCTCTTTATGCACGCCGCCGGCAAGTTCGATCGAGGCCAGGGTCGCGGCGCCCTCCTTGGCGGTCACATGGAAACCCTGAAGGTTGCCGGTGCTGGCATAGCCGTTGAAGAGCTGCATGTACTCGTCGAGATCGGTCATCAACGGTTTGATCTCGGCCAGCTCCAGCTTGTCGATCTGGTTGAAGCCTTTCTGCAGACGGGTTCTCAATTCCAAAAAGCGTTGGGCATTGGTGCCGGTTGCGACGACCTGTCCGGTGATGGACTCGATCCCAAAATCAGTGTCCTTGTCGACAAAGGCCAACCGCTTCAACTCGCCACGGAACTTTTCAACCCAGCCGCCGTCCTTTTCTTCGCTGCGCCCCCCTTCGGCATGCAGGCCGGCCAGTGAAAGCCGCCCGCTTTTGCGTGCATCCTCAATGGCCAAGTCGGCCAGTTGCAGGTTGAGTTGGTCGAAATTCATCAGGCTGCGGTTCCATAGCCCGGAGAGCTGTTGTGAGCCGATCGTCAGTTCGGCCTCGGGTTTCCCGTGACTTGTGATCGGGGCCTTGTCGGCAAGCTGCATCCGAACGGCCAAGAGGTCCTTCTCTTTTGGAGTGAGCCGGAACAGGACCGGCCCCATTTCCATGGTGTCGGTCTTATCGATCACCAGGGTGAAGGGATCCAAACGCACCTCATATTCGCCATCGGCCCGGGCAATGGTGTAATTGCGGTTGGTTTGCAGACTGAAGTCCAGACCCGGCTGGGTGGTGGGAAACAGGTCGATGAACCAGTCAATGAAGGCGTAGATCAACTCCTCCTCCGGAGTGCCGGGGGCATGCTGGACAACGACCGGGGCTGCTTCCGTGGCCGGGCTTGCAGGGGGCTCCGGCTGCGTTCCTGAAACCGTCGCAGGTGGTGCCGAAGGCAAAGGAGCCTCTCCAGCAGTTGCGGACGTCGCGGTTTCAGGGGTTGCCGGCTGGCCTAGCTGTGGTTCCACGGCAGGGGGCTGTTGAACCGGAGACGACGGAGCAGCCGAAGGTGCCTGTGGCTCTGCCGTCGCGGTGGCCGCAGGCGATGCAGCCCCTTCTTTTTTGCCGATTTTGGGCTCCAACTGCCCAATCAGCTTCTCCAGGCGTGCATTGGGCTGCAGCGCCGTGCTCTCCCGGTATTTTTTCACCGCCTCTTCCAGGTTGCCCTGCAGCTGCAGGCGTGCGCCTTCCAGTTGCAACTGCCGGGCAGTGGCCGCGGCCTCCGGGTTCTGCTCGACCGCCCGGACCTGGGGCACCCCGAGAACCATCAGGCCGCAAATCACCGCGCATCCCAAAATGCCCAGTGTAGTGCGGTATATGCCGCTCTTTCGCCATCTCGCATTAATCCACGTTTTGTTCATGCTCCCTCGCTTCAATAAAAGTATCCATCAAACCCGATTACTCATCGCGCAACGCCTCGGCCGGATCAAGGCGGGTGGCCCGCAAGGCGGCAAAGGTGGCGGCAATGATACTCAGGCTCCACACACCGACAAAGAGAAGTAAAAAATGCCCCCACGACAGGGTGCACAACGATTCCGTTGTCCGCAACTGTGCCCGGAACAGCTGATTGATTATCTGGGCAACCGCTGCAAAAATGGCCAGGGCGAGCACCAGCGCACCGCTGGACAGCAACAAGCCCTGGGCAACCGGAAACAAGACCAGCTCCTTTTTCAACAACCCCAGGAGCCGCAATACATTCAATTCCTTTTTCTTCCGCTCAACCGAGGCATAAAGGCTGGCGGTCAGGGCGGAAATTCCGCCGACCACCCCCACAGCGGCAATGAGCCAGAAAATCAGGGACGTATACTGATCAAGACGCCGAACCTCGGCAATCCGTTCCCGTTCGGTGTTCACCGGAATCCCCTCGCCTTCGAGAAAGGCCTGGACCCGTTCCACGGCGTCAATGGTTGTGGTGTAGAGGCGAAAACCGGCATACCCCTGTCGGGAAAGCAGCATGGCATCGGCTTGCGCATCATACCGCACGTTGCGGTAACGAAGCAGGTCGAGCATGCCGGCAAAAGAGGCGGAGGCAAAGGCCCGCCCGTGGGGGACCACCCCCTTGCGCACCATAACCGGAACGGTCAGAGCCCTCCCGCCAAGCTGCAGTGTCAAATCAGCCCGCCCTTGGGCAAGGGGCAGACCATCTGCAACCAACACGGTTCGGGCACCGCCTTGGCCCGGGCCTCCCGGCTCGGCACCTCCGGGAGAGGGCCCCTTGAGGAACATCTCGTCAAGCGCGATCGAGAGTTGAAGGGAAAGGGGTTGAAGGGGTTTTCCCCCTGCCCCCACGGGGCGCAGATCAATCGGTAACGGTTCCACCCGGGGAATGATCCGTGCTCCCCTGCCCCGCAGCTTGTTGGTCACTGCCCGCAGGTTGGTTTCACCGACGGAGCGGTGCTTGACCCCGAGCTGATAGGCAGACCAATTGCCGGACAGGGCATTCCCGAAAATCTTGGCCAGCCCGTCCCGGTCAAGCGGCTTGACTTGCGAGAACCCCGTGTTGTTGATCAACAGCACCTCGTCGAGCTTGCTCAGTGGTTCGGGCAGCAGCACCACGGCCCCCTCGAACACCGGATAGGCGGAGGGCAGTTCCCCCTGCCAACCGAAGGCGGGCACCGCCCGTCCGTCTTTGTAGTCCTCCACCGACTCGATCACCGCAAGCGGCAGATAAGCCGTTTTCAGGCTCGAGGCCCGCTCCTCCAGGATGCCCCGCACCCTGACCGGGAAGACGCCGTTTTCATA
>JBFWIP010000006.1:33340-47364 GCA_050255935.1 Desulfobulbus sp. | reverse complement strand
AGGTTTGCGGGCGAGTAGTATTGAAAAGAGTGAAGGATTTTCCTTCTTACTTCTCCCCACCCTTCAGCCAGCATCCCTTAACCCAATGCGCACGGAGTTGCAGAGCCTGCTGTAACTCCTTTTTTTATTCAAGAACGACAAGAAAAGGCTTTAACTACGCGAGCGACCAAGCAAGCGATTTGCAAGCGGCAATAGAGGAAGGCGTCATGAAAAAGGATCTGAACAAAGTACGGAATATCGGTATCAGTGCCCATATCGACTCGGGCAAAACCACCCTGACCGAGCGCATTCTGTTTTATACGCAACGTATTCATGCCATCCATGAGGTGCGGGGCAAGGATGGGGTCGGGGCGACCATGGACTCCATGGAACTGGAGAAAGAGCGGGGCATTACCATTCAGTCCGCTGCAACCTACTGTTCCTGGAAGGACTATGATATCAATATCATTGACACCCCCGGCCACGTGGATTTCACCATTGAGGTTGAACGGGCGCTTCGGGTTCTAGACGGTGCGGTGCTGATTCTCTGCTCGGTTGGCGGGGTGCAGTCCCAATCGATCACTGTGAACCGCCAGATGACCCGCTACAAGGTTCCGCGTATCGCTTTTATCAACAAATGCGACCGTACCGGTGCCAATCCCTACCGGGTGACCCAGCAGCTTCGCGACAAGCTGGAACTCAATGCGGTCATGCTCCAGATGCCCATCGGCCTGGAAAGCGATCTCCAGGGCATGGTCGACCTGGTTACCATGAAGGCGGTGTACTTTGATGGTGATCAGGGCGAGTCCATTCGCCTTGAAGAGATTCCGGCGGACCTGATGGAGGAGGCCCAGGCAAAACGGGAAGAACTGCTTGACGCGGTTTCCATGTTTTCCGACGAACTGATGGAGGCCATGCTGGAAGAGACCGAAATCCCCGAGGCCATGATTCATGAGGCCATTCGTCGCGGGACTCTTGCCCTTGAACTGACCCCGGTCATGATGGGTTCCGCCTATAAAAACAAAGGAGTGCAGGTGCTGCTTGATGCGGTCAATGCCTACCTTCCCTGTCCCACCGACGTTGAAAACATTGCCCTCAATCTTGATGAGGATGAGGCCGAAATCCCGGTGAGCAACAACCCGGACGATCCGCTTGTCGCCCTGGCCTTCAAGCTGGAGGACGGCCGTTACGGCCAGCTGACCTATATCCGTACCTATCAGGGGGTCATCCAGAAAGGGGATACCATCATCAACAGCCGTACCGGGAAAAAATCCAAGGTCGGCCGGCTGGTGCGGATGCACGCCAACGAGATGGAGGAGATCGAAGGCGCCGGTTCCGGTGATATCGTCGCCCTGTTCGGCATCGACTGTGCCTCCGGCGACAGCTTCTGCAGCCCGGGCGTGAATTTTTCCATGAGTTCGATGCATGTGCCCGCGCCGGTTATCTCCCTGGCCATCAATCCGGTGGATAACAAGGCGCAGATCAACATGTCCAAGGCGCTCAACCGCTTTACCAAGGAAGACCCCACCTTCAAGACCTACGTTGATCACGAAACCAACGAGACCATCATTTCCGGTATGGGCGAGTTGCATCTCGAGGTCTACATCGAGCGCATGAAGCGCGAGTACAAGGCCGAGGTCGAGGTCGGCGCACCCCAGGTCGCCTACCGCGAGACCATTACCCAGCAGGCCAACTTCGACTATACCCACAAGAAACAGACCGGTGGTTCCGGTCAGTACGGTCGTGTCGCCGGTTTCCTCGAGCCGTTGGAAGAGGGCGAGTACGAGTTTGTCGACCAGATCGTCGGTGGTGTCATCCCCCGCGAGTTCATCAGTTCCTGCGACAAGGGCTTTCAGAAATCCCTGGAAAAGGGTACGCTTATCGGAGCGCCCATTACTGGTGTCCGCGTTGCCATCAATGACGGGAGTTATCATGCGGTCGATTCCTCCGACGTGGCCTTCCAGGTGGCGGCCATCGGTGCCTTCCGCCAGGGCTACGCCAAGGCAAACGCCGTGATCATGGAGCCGATCATGAAGGTCGCGGTCGAAGGGCCGTCTGAATTCCAAGGCGCAGTCATGGGCAGCCTCAACCAGCGCCGCGGTGTCATTATCGGTACCTTTGAAGAGGGCAACTACACGGTGGTCGAGGCGGAAATGCCGTTGGCTGAGATGTTCGGCTACTCCACGACCCTTCGTTCCCTGACCCAGGGCAAAGCTGAGTTCACCATGGAATTTGCAACCTACAAGCAAGTTCCCCGAAGTGTGGCCGAGGAGTTGATCAAAGCCTATGCCGCGCAGAAAAAGGATGCATAACCGGCTTACGCTCATTGGCATAAACGTGAGATACAACCGTTAAGAGGTCGAATTATGGGATACGAACCACTGGTACAACAGAACCCGCTGCGGGTTCTCAATATGAGTCGAGAGAACAATCAGATGGGTCTGGTTATGGCCCGCGCCGGTTTGGGCAAGACCGCGCTGCTGGTCCAGATCGCCCTGGATGCCATCCTCCGCGGCAAGCGGATCATTCATGTCAGCATCGGCGAGTCCATTGAGAAGACAAAGAGCTGGTATGATGATATCCTCCAGGTGATCCTGCAGGAGCACAGCGTCACCCGGCCGCACGAACTGATCGATATGGTCGCCCGGCACCGGATGATCATGACCTTCAAGGTCGCCGCGTTTAACCGTTCCCGTTTGGAAGAGCGCCTCAATGACTTGGTACTGCAGGATATTTTCCGTCCCAACTGTCTAATTGTCGACGGCTTTGATTTCGAACAGACGGATCGGGGAGATTTGGAGGACATCAAGAATCTGCTTGAAAATATGAACATGCAGGCCTGGTTCTCCGCCATCTGCCATCGGGGGGATACCCGCGTATCGCCGACCGGCGTTCCCGCGCCCTGCCACGAGATCGACGATCTGTTCGACATGATCGTCCTGCTCAAACCGCAGGCCAACGCCTCGATTCAGTTGGACATCATCCGCAACTGCGGCGAGCAGGTGGAGGGCGGCAAGACGTTGAACCTCGACCCGACCACGATGATGGTCAAGGAACGGTAAGCCGTTTTTTTGTTCAGGTATTGTTCAGGGCTGTCGGCATTGGTCGGCAGCCCTTTTTTATTCCCGCGCAAAACTCAGGTGGGCGCTTTGTGTTCCGGCATGCACGGTCCTGACGATGCGCGGTTTTTCCGCTTTGCGCCTTTTGGGTTGAGGAGAAGGAAAAATGCGGTTTCGGCCCTGTATAGATCTGCATGACGGTCGGGTGAAGCAGATTGTCGGTTCCAGTCTTGGCGATGATCAGCGTGACCTGCGCACCAATTTCGATTCGGCCTTGCCGCCGGCATATTATGCGGCGTTGTATCGGCGCGACAATCTCCGGGGCGGGCATATCATCATGCTCGGCCCGGGAAATGAGCAGGCCGCGGCCGAGGCCCTGGCCGCATGGCCGGGCGGCATGCAGGTCGGAGGCGGGATCAATGACGCCAACGCGCGCGAGTGGCTCTCGCGGGGTGCATCCCATGTCATTGTTACCTCATACGTTTTTCATGGTGGTCAATTGGACCTCAATCGCTTGCGGTCGTTGGTGGCGCTGGTCGGCAAGGAACGGCTGGTGCTGGATCTGAGCTGCCGGTGGCGTGGGGACGGCTATTATGTGGTCACCGACCGCTGGCAGAAATTCACTGAGCTGGCAATCCGTCCGGAGGTCCTTGAAGATCTCGCCCGTTACTGTGATGAATTTTTGGTCCATGCCGTGGATGTGGAAGGCAAGTGCATGGGGATCGACGCGCGGCTGCTCGAACTCCTGGCCACGAGCGTGCCCGTGCCCACCACCTATGCCGGTGGGGTGGCGAACCTTGATGATCTTGAGCGGATTCGCCAAAGCGGCAGGGGACGTATTGACGTCACCGTGGGGTCGGCCCTTGATATCTTTGGCGGGCAAGGATTGCGCTACCAAGAGGTGGTGACGTACTGTCATGCCCGACCGTGAGACAAAGGGGGACGAACCCCTGGTGGAGTTGAAACTGGTGGTGTCTGAAGACCTGTACCGGGCCTTCCAGCGCTGCCTCTGGATCCGCATCAACGAGTCCGGGCAGAGCCAGTTGGAAATCATGGAGGAAGTCGTGCGGAATTTTTTAATGAAACACGGTTGTTAATTCATCAGAAAACCTGCCCCTTTGCTTGACCTCCCCCCTCGCTTCATATAATATATCGCGATTGTACTCGTCGTTCTCGCCAAAAGTCGTCAAAACGACGTTCTGTTCTCTTTCTCTATGGCGCACCTTTTTGAGATACAGGTTTTTCGATTTTTGACGTTCTTTGAATCCTTCATAATGAATTCGGGGCGGATGTTTTCTGCTCCTACCTACCTGAATGAACGAACGAAAAACAAGATTGGATAAAATTCGTCTCTTTGTTGAAAAGATGCCGAGCCTTTCGACCACCGTTGGCAAGGTGTTGGAGATCTGCAGCCGCCCCGACACCGCTCCCAATGACCTGAACAAGGTCATTTCCCTTGATCCGGTCCTGACCGGACAGGTTCTGAAACTGATCAATTCAGCGTATTACTCGCTGGTTAACAAAGTGACCTCGCTCACCCGCGCCATTATCATGCTCGGGTTGAACACGGTTAAAAATCTCGCCCTTTCAACAGCGATTATCCGTTGCGTCGGACAGGCAAAAAAATCAAAATCCCTGCCGATCAAGGATTTTTGGGCCCATTCTATCGGGGTCGGGGTTATGGCCAAGCTGCTGGCGGCCGAACAGGGGATCCCCTTGGCCGAGCGTGAAGAATTTTTTGTTGCCGGTCTCCTGCACGACCTGGGCAAAGTCCCCTTTGGCGACGAGTATGCCGAAGTTCTTGCCCGCGGGATCATGGAACCGCAACCGCTCAATCTTCTTGAACGGGAAATGATGGGAATCGACCACGAGGAGGTCGGCGAGATGATCGCTTCCAAGTGGAAGCTCAATGCCACCCTCACCGATGCCATCTGCCATCACCATTCCCCGGGGGAGGCTGCGCCCGAGCACCAGCAATTGGTCGCCACGGTCGCCTTGGCGGATTTTTATGTTTGCCTGTTCGATATCGGTTATGCGGGGAATCGTTACCCCGATGAAAGCCAGCTGCAAACCCTGTTGAATATGTGCGACCTCGAGTGGGATTCGGTGGCCGGTCTCGCGCAAACAGTCGATGCCGAAATCACCAAGGCGGAAATTTTTCTTCGGGTTTGATGCGGTCCAAGAGCGTGTATGAGGGAGGAGAGGCGCTGATGATTAAGGTGAAATTCTGGGGGGTGCGAGGCTCCATTCCCTGCCCCGGGCCCAACACCATGAAGTACGGCGGCAACACCGCCTGTATAGAATTACGTTTTCCCGAGGTCAATCGTCACGTCATCATTGATGCCGGTTCCGGGATACGTGAACTGGCCAACTACATGCTGGCCAATGACCTGCCCAAGGGCCCCATTTCCACGGAAATATACCTGTCCCACACCCACTGGGACCATATCATGGGATTCCCTTTTTTTGTGCCGGCCTACATCCCGGGGACAACCATCAAGGTGTTCGGACCGGTGACCTACGAGGATGAGCCCCTGGAAGAGGTGGTCGGGGGCCAGATGAAGTATCGTTATTTCCCGGTCAATATGGGTGAGTTGGCGGGGACCATTGCCTATAAACGGCTGAAGGAAGAGCCCTTGATCGACCTCGGCGACGGGATCACCCTCTCCACCACGATCATCAATCATCCCATTACGGCGTTGGGGTATCGCTTCACGTTCCGGGGGGCGGTCTTTTGCACGGCCTACGATACCGAGCCCTTCCGCAATCTTTTTGTGACCGACCCCAATGATCCCGCCTATGACGAACTCATGGCGCTGGAAGGGGAAGAGGCCGCCAGGGAGCAGAATTTGGTCCTGGAAAATTTTTACAGGGACGCGGACCTGCTGGTGCATGATGCCCAGTATACGCGTGCCGAATATGAAAAAGGCAAGGTGGGATGGGGGCATACGCCGATCGAGGATGCGATTGCCGCCGCCCGCAGGGCCGGCGTGAAGCAGCTGGCCCTGTTTCATCATGACCCGGAGCGCAGTGATGCGGCGCTTGATGCCATGGGAGAGACCTACTGTACCTCCGCCCCCGATGATCCGATGCAGCTTTTTTTTGTCCGCGAGGGCCAGGAAATCATCCTTTAAGTCACGCTGGCGACAGCAGCTATATTCAGTGGAGCACAACAAATGAATCCGGAAGTTTTCGACTGTACCGGGCTGCCCTGCCCGAAACCGGTCCTGCGGGCCAAGGATGCCCTGGCACAAGGCGCGTCATCCATCAAGGTGCTGGTCGATAACGAGGCCTCGCAAAGCAATGTCGCCCGATTCGGCCGCAGCCAGGGGCACGAGGTCAGCTGCAGCCGAGAGGGCGATAACCTGTATTCCGTTACCATTGTTGTCCGCGCCGGCACCGCCGCCGACTCCTTTGATGCCGGGGACTATCAATGTGCACTGCCGTCCTCGCCCAAAATGATCTATGTGATCTCCTCCGATTCCATGGGACGGGGCAGTGATCAGCTGGGCTGGGCCCTGTTGCAGACCTTTGTGCAAACGATCAAGGATGTGCAACCGCTGCCGAGCAAGATCGTCCTCTACAACGCCGGGGTCAAGCTGGTGACCACGGAATCCGGTGCCCTGGAGGCTTTGCGGCAACTTCAGGCGCGGGGGGTTGAAATCCTCGCCTGCGGAACCTGCCTCGACTTTTTTCAGCTCAAATCCGCCATCCAGGTTGGCCAGATCTCCAACATGCATGAAATCATGAGCACCATGGCCGAGGCGGATAAAATTGTCAGTCCCTTGTAAGCAGGCGTGTTCAGTGCACTCCAGCCCCTTTTTCCCGAATCTCTTCATCTGTTAGGACTACGGCGCCCATGATTGCCTCCCGCCAGCGACAGTTCCACCGCTTCCTCCCCGTTGTCTTTGCCTGTGCTGTTCTCCTGTTGAGTTTCACCGGCGGGTGCCTTGCCAAAAAGGCCCCGCCGGAAGTTTTTGATGCCGACCGGAACGAGCTGATCGCCCTTATTCTCAGCCAGCAGTTGCCGGCGCAGCATTTCAGCCATGAGCCGCTCGATGACGGCCTTTCGAAAAAGGCCTTTGACCTCTACCTGCGGCAACTCGATCCGCGGAAACGGTTTCTGCTCCAGACCGATGTCCAGCAGCTCAATGCCTTTTCCACCCATGTGGATGATGAGCTGCACCGGGGAAACGTGATCTTGCCCGATGCCGGAATGGAAATGCTCAATGACCGTATTCGCCTGGTTGACGGCTTTGTCGATGCCATTCTTGCCCAACGTTTTGATTTTGCCGCCAAGGAATATTTGGAGATCGAGCCCAAAAAACTCGAATATGCCGGGGACAAACAGGCATTGCGGGAACGATGGCGGCTCAGTCTGAAAATGCAGGTGATTGAATCCTATTTCGATATCCTCAAGCAGAAGAAAAAAGAGCAGCCGGAGATCACCAAGACAATTGACCCGGCACGGCACTCGACTGAAATGAAGGAGGCGGTGAAAAAAGTCCGCGATAGTATTCATCGCTCCCTGCATCGCCTGCTCCAACAGACCCGCCAAGACCACTATGACCGCTATTATGATGCGGTCACCCGTGCCTATGACCCCCACAGCGATTACATGGCCCCGACCTCGAAGGAGGATTTCGATATTCAGATGAGCGGTTCCCTCGAAGGCATCGGTGCCTTGCTGCGCGAGGATGAGGGACTGATCAAGGTGGTGCGGATCATACCGGGCAGCGCCGCGGAAAAACAGGGGCAGCTCCAGGCCGAAGACACCATCCTCGCGGTGGCGGAAAAGGGCGGCGAATCGGTCGACATTTCCGAGATGCGCATCCGTGAAGCGGTTGGATTCATCCGTGGTCCCAAGGGAACCGAAGTGCGGCTGACGGTGCAAAAGCCCGACGGCTCCAAGTTGGTCATCCCCATCATCCGCGATGTGGTCCGGATCGAGGAAACCTACGTGAAATCCGCGGCCTTCAAGGTGGGGAAAAAGGTGTACGGTTATCTGCGTATTCCCAGCTTCTATAGAGATTTCAGCGCTCAAAGCAATGGCGAAGAAAGCCGCAATGTCACCGATGACACCCTGGCCGAACTCACCAAACTCAAACGGCAGAACATCAGTGGCCTCATTATCGATTTGCGCAACAACGGCGGCGGCGCCCTCACCGATGCGGTCCAGATATCGGGGCTCTTTCTCCCGGGAGGTCCGGTGGTGCAGGTCAAGGACTCCCACGGCAGCATCCGTGTTCTTGAGGATGAGGACCCGGGCGTCGATTATGGAGGGGACCTGATTGTGTTGGTGAACCAGTTCAGTGCCTCGGCCTCGGAAATCCTGGCGGCGGCTCTCCAGGATTACGGCCGGGCCTTCATTATCGGCGGCGCCCATACCCATGGCAAGGGCACGGTGCAGGCGATGATGGACCTGAACCGCAACCTGCCCCTGTTTCAGCTGCAACGGTATGAAGACCTCGGCGCGCTGAAACTGACGATCCAGAAATTCTACCGGGTCAACGGGGGGTCGACACAATTCAAGGGCGTCGAGCCCGACCTGGTGGTTCCCTCGATGTTTGATTACCTGGAAACCGGGGAAAAATACATGGATTACGCCCTGCCCTGGGATCAGGTCGGCGCGGTCGATTTCCTCCCCTGGCGGGGGGAACAGCTGAAGAAGGCGCAGTCGCATAGGCAGGGCGAGAGTTGGGTGGCTGCCAGTG
The DNA here is from genome assembly GCA_050255935.1 of Desulfobulbus sp. Lineage (GTDB taxonomy): Bacteria > Desulfobacterota > Desulfobulbia > Desulfobulbales > Desulfobulbaceae > Desulfobulbus. Next base: position 38,612 of record JBFWIP010000006.1, on the reverse strand, counting down.
AGGCCTTCCGCAAGATCAAGCAGGAAACCGAAAAGGCGAAGATCCGTTCCAAGCAAACCAACCTGGCTGTCTACCTGGACGGTATGTGGAAAGAGCGTCAGGATCTGGAAGAAACGCGCAAGGAGGCCAAGGCCGTCGGTCTGCTTCCGGAAACGGATGATGACGGCGTGCCGTTGAACGAAGAGAAGAAGCTCGATCAGTTGGCCGCCACCGATCCCTATGTGCAGGTCGCGTTGTATCTCCTTAAAGGTGGGGGACCATTGGCGCTCAAGGCCACACCGGTTCCATAAATTTTTATCTTGAAACAAATCAGTAATCATGATAGAGCATTCGGTGCATGAATCCTCATTCATTTTTGATGGGTGGGAGATGATTGATATACTGAAAGAATTGTGAATGCCGCCCCCGCAGAATCATTCAAAAAAGAAACAGGGGCGGCTAAAATGCATCGATCATGGAACTCAAAGAAGCTCTGGCCGGAAAGAAGAAGGATATTCTTGCGTTATGGATCGAGCGGACGCTGGACAGCTATACATCGCCGGGCTTCTTTAAAAAAGCCACCGATCCCTTTGCCAACCCCGTGGGCAGCAATATTTCAGCCGGGTTGACCCGGCTGTTCGAGGCCCTTCTTGAAGGGAACGGGGCGGAGTCCTACACCAAGCCACTGGATCAGGTGGTTCGGATCCGGGCAGTGCAGGAGTTCACGCCTGGGCAGGCCGTGGCTCCGTTTCTGGAGTTGAAATGGGTGATCAGGCAGATCTTCTCCGCAGATAAGGGAACCCAGCCCTTGCTCGGGAGCCTTGATCATCTCGATTGCGAGATCGATCGAATCGCCTTGGCCGCCTTCGATATCTACAGCGAATGCCGGGAGCAGTTGTACCGCAACCGGGTCCAGGAACTGAAAAGCGGTCGTTCCATTTTAACGGATGCAGCCTGTCCGTCTGCATTGCTCAAGCAGGAGCAGAAAAGGGCTGAGTTGAGGACCGGGAATTGAGCGTGTGTGACCGTCGGATGGCTTCAAGGGCGTTCCTGAAGTGTTCTCCGGCTTTTTATCGTAACTTTTGAAAAGTTATCGTTTAACTCGAATGCGAAGGAGTGATCGATGAAGTACGCCTTCCCTTTGGCGGCAGTAATTGCCCTGGTGTTGATTGCGCTGATCGCGGTGCAGATACCGGGAATGCAATACCTCTTTGGTGTTGTGATTCCGTATCTCGCCATGGCGCTGTTCTTAGGCGGTTTTTGTTACCGGGTCATCCATTGGGCCAAATCGCCGGTACCGTTCAGAATCCCGACCACCTGCGGCCAGGGCTATACCATGCCCTGGATCAAGTATGACAAGCTTGAGGCTCCGGTCAACACCGGGCAGGTTGTGGCCAGAATGTTCCTCGAGATCTTCCTTTTCCGTTCCCTGTGGCGCAATACCAAGGCCACGGTTTATTCGGGACCGAAGTTGACCTATGAGTCGAGCAAATGGCTCTGGCTCTTTGGCATTCTGTTTCATTACAGTTTCCTGATGATCGTCGTTCGCCACATGCGATTGTTTCTTGATCCCGTACCCGGCATCGTTTCCTTTTTGGAAAGTGCTGACGGCCTGCTCCAGATCGGTGCCCCGGTCATGTACACCACCGATGTCACCATTGTCCTGGCGCTGCTGTTCCTGTTCGGACGCCGCATCTTCAACCGGCAGGTCCGCTATATCTCCCTGGTCAACGATTATTTTCCGCTGTTCCTGATTTTTGGAATCGTGACCACCGGTATTTTGATGCGCTTCTTCATCCGGACCAATGTTGATATCAACGCCATCAAGCAATTGGCTTTTGGACTGGTCACCTTTTCACCGACCATCGTCACCGATATCAGTTCCCTGTTCTATGTTCACCTCTTTTTAGTGTGCACCCTGCTTGCGTACTTTCCTTTCAGCAAGCTCATGCATATGGGCGGCGTCTTCCTCAGCCCGACCCGAAATCTGGCAAACAATTCGAGAATGGTTCGCCACATCAACCCATGGAATCCCGATATCAAGCCACATTCCTATGCGGGCTATGAGGACGAATTCCGCGAGGATATGGTCGAGCAGGGCATTCCCGTTGAGAAAGAGTTGCCGCCAAAGGCTAATGACTAACGCTGGATAACCTCAAGAGTATAAGGATAGAGCAATGGCAGTAGTAAAGGTAGATGTGTTGGCACGGAGCGTTGCCGAGGGACCATCGCTTATGACGGGCTCCATTCCAACCAAGAATTGGATGGATGTTCCGGCCGTTTTCAAGCCAGGGAATTACGCCTACACGACAAAGCCTGAAATTCAAAAGTATCTTGATAGTCAAAAAGGCGTCAGTTTTCCCAATGCACGTGAATGGAACCCCGAGGATGACGACTGGAAACTTCCCGACAACTGGAAGGAGATCATCCTCAAGGGGATCGCGGACCGGCTTGACCGGTTTCGCTCATTGAAAATTTTTATGGATTGTTGTGTCCGTTGCGGTGCCTGTGCGGACAAATGCCACTTCTTCCTCGGAACCGGTGATCCGAAGAATATGCCGGTTCTCCGTGCGGAGTTGCTCCGTTCGGTCTACCGCCAGAATTTCACCCGCGCCGGCAAGATCCTCGGCAGGATGATCGGCGGCCGCGAGATGACGGTCGGCGTTCTCAAAGAGTGGTTCATGTACGCCTACCAGTGTACTGAGTGCCGCCGCTGTTCGGTGTTCTGCCCCTACGGCATCGATACCGCGGAAATCACCATGATGCTGCGCGAGTTGCTGCATCTGGTCGGCATCGGCATCAACTGGTGTATGGAGCCGGTGGCCAATTCCAACCGCACCGGTAACCACATGGGGCTCACCCCGCAGGCCTTCAAGGGAAATATCGAATTTCTCTGTGAAGATATCGAAAACCTGACCGGTGTCCGGGTCAACCCGACCTTCAACCGCAAGGGCGCCGAGGTCCTGTTCATCACCCCGTCGGCCGACGTCTTCGCCGAACCCGGCATCTTTACCTGCATGGGCTACCTCCTCCTGTTCGAGGCCATCGGTCTTGATTATACGTGGTCGACCTACGCCTCGGAGGGCGGTAACTTCGGTCTCTTCACCTCCAACGAGATGATGAAGAAACTCAACGGCAAGATGTACGCCGAGGCCAAACGGTTGGGAGTCCGCTGGATTCTCGGCGGCGAGTGCGGCCATATGTGGCGCGTCGTTCATCAGTACATGGACACCATGAACGGCCCGGCGGATTTCCTCGAAGTGCCGCGGTCGCCGATTACCGGCACGGTGTTCGACAACGCCGCCTCCACCAAGATGGTGCATATTTCCGAGTTCACCGCCGACTTGATCAAAAACGGCAAGTTGAACCTCGATAAAAGCCGGAATGCCCATGTGACGGCGACCTTTCACGACTCCTGCAATCCGGCCCGCGCAATGGGCATGCTTGAGGAACCGCGCTACATCCTCGATCATGTGGTCGATAAATGGTACGAGATGCCGGAAAACACCATCCGGGAAAAAACCTTCTGTTGTGGGTCGGGAACGGCACTCAATACCGATGAAATTATGGAACTCCGCATGCGTTCCGGTCTGCCAAGGGCGAATGCCGTGAAATACGTCCATGAGAAACACGACGTCAACACGCTTGGTTGTGTCTGCGCTATCGACAGGGCTACCCTGACCACCCTCATGAATTATTGGGTGCCCGAGGTTCAGGTTTGTGGCTTGAGCGAGCTTGTCGGCAACGCTTTAGTGATTGAAGGTGAACAACGACAAGACCTGACCGAAGGGCTCAGGACCTTGGTTTAACAGACCGGCAGGAATGGAGGAAAAGCTATGTATGATAGCGGTAAAATAATCCTGGGACTGATTATTTTCGTCCTGTTTATTACGATACCCATCTGGTACAACCGAGGCACTGCAGGCAGCGTGCCGCAACCGGTGCTGCCGAAAGATGGCAAAACTTGTGTACTGCCGGCCGCTGAAATCAGGGCAAAGCATATGCAATTGCTCAATACTTGGCGTGATGAGGTGATACGCACCGGCGACCGGAGCACCTTTGAGATCGAAGGCAAGCAATATAGCAAAAGCTTGATGCTCACCTGCATGAAGTGTCACACCAGCAAAAAACAATTTTGCGACAAGTGCCACGATTATGCATCGGTTAAACCATACTGCTGGGATTGCCACCTGGCTCCTGTTGAGTGAACGGCTAAGGAGGAGATAGACAGATGGACGAAAAGAGAAGAAATTTCCTCAAGGTAGCCGGTATTTCCACACTGGCGGGCCTTGGAGGAACTGCAGTTGTTGATCGCCTGGTTGCAGGGGTCAATGTTGCCCATGCCTCCACTGAAGGCGGGCATGGTGCCGAGCACGCTGCCGCTCCGGCTTCCCATGAGAGCAGCCATGGCGCACCGGCCAATCCAAACGCGAATCGCTATGGAATGGTCGTTGATCTGAAAAAATTCCGGCAGGATCCAAGCCTTGGCGAAAAAGTCGTCAATGCCTGCATCAAGACGCATAATATTCCACAGTTTACGGACAAGAAAGACGAGATCAAGTGGATCTGGATGACCGGCTATGAGAACGCCTTTCCCGAGAATTCCAGCCTCTATCGTGACGAGGAAACGGAAAAACATCAGTTGCCGATTCTGTGCAACCACTGCGATAACCCGCCCTGTGTCCGGGCCTGTCCGACCCAGGCGACCTTCCGCAACGAGGATGGGCTCGTCCTGATGGATTACCACCGCTGCATTGGTTGCCGATTCTGCATGGCCGCCTGCCCCTACGGCAGCCGCTCCTTCAACTGGCGCGATCCCCGCCCGTTCATCAAGGAACTCAATCGCGACTTCCCCACCCGGATGCGTGGTGTGGTCGAGAAATGTACCTTCTGTGCGGAACGTGTCGAGAAAGGCCAGTTACCTGCCTGTGTAGAGGCTTGCGGAGACAGCAAGGCAATGGTCTTTGGCAATCTGAATGATCCTAACTCCGAGATTCGGAAAATCCTGAAAGAAAACCATACCATTCAGCGGAATCCTTCTCTCGGTACCTTACCTTCAGTCTTCTACATCGTGTGAGGCCGCCATGTTTGAAAAAGCATTAAAAGGAAACAATTACTACTGGATGTGGCTGGCCTTCCTCGGCTTTTTTATCGCGGTGGCCTGTGTCTGCTATCTTCGCCAGTATTTTTACGGTCTTGGCATGACCGGTATGAGCCGTGATGTCTCCTGGGGTCTGTATATCTCCCAGTTCACCTTCCTTGTCGGTGTGGCCGCGGGAGGTGTTATGCTGGT
>JBFWIP010000006.1:23045-33240 GCA_050255935.1 Desulfobulbus sp. | reverse complement strand
AACCTGGTTCCCTTCATGTGGGCCTTTTTGGTCCTGTTCTGTGTCGGTATCGCGTTGATCAGCTATCCAAAGACCAGAAAGGGAAGCGATCTCTGGCTGGGCCTTGGCTGCATGTCGATCTTCGTCTCCTTCTGGCTGGATAAGGGTATCGGTTTCGTTCTCGGCGGTTTTGTTCCCACGCCGGTGGATGAGATCGTCGAGTACTATCCGAGCATCAACGAGCTTTTCATCACCATCGGGATCTGGGCGACGGGATTTTTTATCCTCACCATCCTCTACAAGATCGCGATCAGTGTGGAGCACGAGATAGAAGCATAAGACAAACGCTTCAATTTCCTCAAAACCCCCGAGCTTCTCGGGGGTTTTTTTTTACCCACCCACTTTTTAATATTTAGCGGGCGAGGTCAAGATAGAGGTTCCACAGGGCGAAGATCTGCTCCTGAAACATTACCCAGGTCATGGCCCCAAAGGCGAGAAAAGGGCCAAAGGGAATTCTTGTCCTGCCTCCCTTCCCCTGCTTGATCATGGCGATGATGCCGATCAGGCTTCCGACCAATGAGCTGGCGAACACGACGTAAAGTAAACTCTGCCAACCGAGAAAAGCACCGATCATGGCAAGGAGTTTTATATCACCGCCCCCCATTCCGTCACGCCCGGTGAAGGCATAATAGCCAAAGGCAACCAGGTATAAAACCCCGCCTCCTGCAAGAATGCCCAGGCCTGATTGCTGCCAGGTGACCTGAGTGCTGAAAAAGGAGGCGGCAAAGCCCAGAATTATGAACGGAAGACTGATGAGGTCGGGAATTATTTGGTGATGGATGTCAATAAATATGATAACCAGCAGGGCAGCGAAAAAGGCAAACATGATACAAAAATCAATGCTTACCCCAAAACGCTGGAACAGCACGGCGGAAAAAACGGCCATGACCGCCTCTACCAGGGGATATTGCCAGGAAATCCTGGCGTTGCAACCTCGGCATCGTCCCTTGAGCAGCAGATAACTGATCAGGGGTATATTTTCCCACCAGGAAAGAGGATGCCCACAGAGTGGGCAATGTGATCCTGGAAAGACGATCGATTTGTCTTCGTTGGGCAGACGCAGAATCACCACGTTGAGAAAGGAGCCGACCACCGCGCCGAAAATCAGGGAAAAGGCTGTCAAGAGTGCGTTCATATTGTGTAACCATTTGTTGATAAATAATTTTTTTATTCCTACGTATTATCGTTGTAACGTTTTCCATGCCCCAATTCCAGGAAAAATCCATCGTCCTTGCCAACGAACGATTGTCGGAGCAGTATTTTCGCCTCGTCCTTCGTGCACCTGTTGTCGCGGCCCAATCCCAGCCGGGTCAGTTTGTCATGGCCGCTTGCGGAACAACACTCGATCCGTTGCTCAGGCGGCCCTTTTCGATTCATCGCTGTCCCGGCGACGGGACCGTCCATCTGCTGATCAAGATAGTCGGCAAGGGGACCGGTCTGCTGGCAGGACTTCAGCCGGGTGAATCCGTGGATCTGCTCGGCCCGCTCGGCAAGGGATTCTCCTACCAGCCAGAGCTTACCAGTTGTCTGGTGGGCGGTGGAGTGGGGATTGCGCCACTGCTTTTTTTGGTCGAACAGGCCAATCTTCAATTTCCGGAACATACGCCGATTGTTGTCTTTCTCGGGGCCCGGACCGGGGAGGATGTCCACCGGATCGGCATTGAGTTTCAACAGTTGGGCTGCCAGGTCACCATTGCCACCGACGATGGCTCGCTCGGGCATCATGGGCTGGTCACCGAACCCCTGGCTGAGGCGATTTCATCGATGCAAAAGGCCTATGTCTGCGGCCCCATGCCGATGATGGCCGCGACCGCCGCCCTTTGCAAGGTTGCCGGTATCGGTTGCGAGGTGTCGCTTGAATCGCACATGGCTTGCGGACTCGGCGCCTGCCTGGGCTGCACCGTTCATGGTGCGGATGGACAGTATCTGCATGTTTGCAAGCGTGGTCCGGTGGTTCTGGCAGAGGAGGTCGCATGGGAGCGCTGAGACCCAATCCCGATCTCACGGTACGGATCGGTTCCCTGATTCTGGCCAATCCGGTGATGACCGCCTCCGGAACCTTCGGCTATGCCCGCGAATTTGCTGACCTGGTGCAACTGGATCGCCTTGGGGCGGTCGCGGTCAAGGGGATCTCCCTCGAGCCGCGCCCCGGCAATCCTCCGCCCCGTGTGGTTGAAACTCCAAGCGGTATGTTGAATGCCATCGGGTTGGAGAATGTGGGGGTCGAGCGTTTTGTCCGCGAAAAGATGCCCTTTCTCCGCCAATGCGCCTGCCGGGTGGTGGTCAACATTCTCGGCGATTCCATTGAAGAGTATGCCCTGCTTGCCGAAAAACTCACCGGGATTGACGGTATCGATGCCCTGGAGATCAACATCTCCTGCCCGAACGTCAAAAAGGGCGGCGTGGCCTTCGGCACGGTTCCCGAGATGGCGGCTGCGGTGACCCATGCGGTCAAACTGGCCACGGACCTGCCGGTGATAGTTAAACTGTCCCCCAACGTCACCGACATTGTCGCCATGTCCCGGGCGGTTGAGCAGGCGGGGGCCGACGCCCTTTCCCTGATCAACACCCTGATCGGCATGGCCATTGACATCCGCAATCGCCGGCCCAAACTGGCCAATATCATCGGCGGCCTTTCCGGACCCGCAGTGAAACCGGTGGCCCTGCGCATGGTCTGGCAGGTGGCTTCCGCGGTGTCCATACCGGTGATCGGCATCGGCGGTATCGGTACCGCCGAGGATGCGATCGAATTTCTCCTTGCCGGTGCAACGGCGGTCCAGGTGGGTACGGCCAATTTTTACAACCCGGTGGCCACTGAAGAAATCATTGATGGCATTGCCGCCTATCTTCGCGAGCAGGGAGAGGGGTCGGTCCGCGCCATTATCGGCAGTCTGCGGTTGGGAGGCTGAGAGAATGCGTCGAGGACTGATCTGTGTCGCCATTGGAGCAGAGGATGAGGCCGCCGTGCTGGCAGCGGTCACCCCGGTGCTGCCGTTGGTGGATGTGGTTGAAATTCGTCTGGATTGCATGCGCGATCCCCGGATTGGCGGATGCATTGCCGCCTTTGAAAAACCGGTATTGGTGACCAACAGGCCCCAGTGGGAGGGCGGGCAGTGGCAGGATTCCGAGGAAAAGCGCGCTGCCCTGCTTTGCCAAGCCCTGCAATGGGGAGCGCGTTATGTGGATATCGAACTCCTGGCCGCACCTGCAATCAGGGAACAGATCCTGGACCAGGCGGCCAAAACCGGCGCACAGGTGATCGTCTCCTCCCATGACTTCCAGGGTACGCCGAACCGGGAAACGCTCGAACACCGGCTTGCGCAGATGATGGCCACCGGAGCCGATATCGGCAAGATCGTGGTGACGGCGAAGCGGCCCGAAGACAGCCTGCGCATTCTCGCCCTGCAGGAAAGGGCCCTGGCCGCTGGCTTTCCCCTGAGCGCCTTTGCCATGGGGGCGGACGGCGCCATCAGCCGTGTGGCCACTCTTTACCTGGGCGGCTTCATGACCTATGCCGCGCTCTCTCCCGAGCAGGCAACCGCGCCCGGACAACTGAGTGTGCAGGAACTGGATGCCATGGTTGCCGTTCTGGAGAGGCAGCAATAAGTAGCGTTGGCGAAAACAGCCGCGAGCACACCGGGGTCCATACCAGTCCCCATTGTTGGCCTGAGGTGTATTTTTCCTTTCCTGCTTTTTTTACGAGGTCCTCATGATTGACGGTCATACCCGACTGTTCGGTATCATCGGCCGGCCTGTGACCCATTCGATGAGTCCGGCAATGCATAACGCGGCCTTTGCCGAACTTGGGATCAACGGGGTCTACATCCCCCTGCAGCCGGATAACCTTGAACAGGGGTTTTATGGGCTGAAAACCCTCGGCTTTATCGGCGTTTCGGTGACCGTGCCGTTCAAGGTGGAGATCATGCACTACCTGGACGGGATCGACCCTGTGGCGCAAAAGATCGGGGCGGTCAATACCCTGCTCTTTGATCGGGGCAATCCGGATCAGGTTCTCTGCAAGGGCTACAATACCGACTGGCTGGGATCGAATCAGGCCCTGGCCGAACACCTTGCCCTGGAAAAGAGCACGGTGCTCATCATCGGGGCGGGGGGAGCGGCCCGGGCGGTAGGCTTTGGCCTGAAAGAGGCCGGAGCGGAGGTGGTGATCACCAACCGCACCGAATCCAAGGGCCGGGATCTGGCCACCCAGTTGGGGTGCTCTTTTGTGCCGGCTTCCGACGTGGCGAAGGTCCGGGCCGATGCCCTGGTCAATACCACCTCGGTGGGCATGACCCCCCATGCCGACGGTATTCCAATCCTTGTGGATCTGCTCGATAATTTTCCGGTGGTGATGGACATCGTCTATGCACCGTTGCAAACCCGGCTGTTGCGCGAGGCCGCAGCTCGCGGCTGTCGAACCATTGACGGCCTCAAAATGCTGCAGTATCAAGGGGCTGCCCAGTTCACCCTTTGGACCGGTCAACCCGCACCCCATGCCACCATGCGGAGTGCCCTGCTGCAGGAGTTGCAGGCGCGTTCCTCCTAACCGTTTCCTTTTTGCATTGCCCTATGATTGCCATTACCCCCGTTGCCGCCATCGATGCCGTTGTCACCGTTCCCGGATCAAAAAGCCTGACCCAGCGTGCCCTGATCGCCGCCGCCCTTGCCCAGGGGACGTCGCGATTGATCGGCCCTTTGGCCAGTGAAGACACCCACTATACCATGGAGGCCCTGCGTGCCATGGGGGTTGCCTGTGACGACTCCGATCCGGATTGCTGGCAGGTCGAAGGCAGGGGCGGTCTGATTGAACAACCGCCGCAGGATATCTTTTTGGGCAACAACGGGACCGCCACCCGGTTTCTGACGTCAGTGGCCGCCCTGGGACAAGGCCGATTTCACATTGCCGGCTCCGAACGCATGGCCCAACGGCCCATCCTGCCCCTGATGCAGGCCCTGCAGGGCTGGCAGGTCGCCATCACCAGCGACGCGGGCACCGGCTGCCCGCCCCTGACCATTCAGTCCAAGGGGCTTGCCGGCGGCAAAACCGTGCTGCCGGAGGGCAAGTCCAGCCAGTATCTTTCCTCCCTGCTCCTGGTCGCCCCCTATGCGGCCACACCGGCAGAACTTGAGGTGCAGGGCGAGATCCTTTCCAAACCCTATGTGGAGATGACCCTGGCGGTCATGGCCGATTTCGGCATCCGGGTGGAGGCCGCGCCCGGCCTGAATTATTTCCGTATTCCCCGGGGGCAATACCAGGGACGCACTTACCGGATCGAGGGCGACGCCTCGGGTGCCTCCTATTTCTGGGGGGCGGCCGCCGTTACCGGTGGCCGGGTCACGGTGGCCAACGTGCCGGTACCCTCTTTGCAAGGGGATGCCAAGTTGCTGCCCTACCTGGCTCGGATGGGGTGCCGGATCGAACAGACCGATGCCGGGATCACGCTCATCGGTTCGCCGGCCCTGGAGGGGATCGAGGTCGACATGGGGGACATGCCCGATGTGGCCCCGACCCTGGCGGTGGTGGCCGCCTTTGCCGAGGGACCCACGGTGATCAACAACATCGCCCATCTGCGGATCAAGGAATGCGACCGGGTGGCCGCCGTGGTGACCGAACTGCGCAAGATGGGGGCGGCCGTCGAGGAGGAACAGGACCGGATGATCATCCACGGCAAGGCTGGCGGCACAAACCTGCACGGCGCCCGTATCGAGACCTATAGCGATCATCGCATGGCCATGTGTTTTGCCGTGGCCGGTCTGCGCATTCCCGGGATCGAGATAACCGGCGAGGGATGTGTGGCCAAATCCTTTCCCGATTTCTGGGAACGGTTCGGCCGTCTGGCCGGATGAACGGAGCGAGGAATTGCCGGATTGCCGCAGGAGGCGGCATCCATTGAACACACAAGGGGGGAGAAGGATGTTCAGCAGGAAGACATGGTTGGGAGCGGTCGCCGGTTGCGTGGCATTTTCAGCAGCGGCACTGTGCTCTACGGGATGGGGGGCAACTCTTGGCACGCATTATAATTATGGGCTTGAAGGGGTAATGGCCGCGACAATCGCGCCGCCCGGGTGGCATTATCGCATGTATAATTTGTGGTACAACCCGGACACGTTGAATGACAACAATGGCAATACCGTGCCGGGAAAATTCGAACTCGATGCCTTTGCCTCGGCGCAGCGTATTATCCATGTGACCAATGTGAAAATTCTCGGGGCCGATTATTTTTACGATGTTGTGATTCCGTTCCTTGATCAAGATTTTACCTGGCCCAATGGTGCCTCTGACAGTCATTCCTTCACTCTTGGCGACATTGAGGTCGAACCCTTGGGACTTGCGTGGCACCTGCCTCGTTGGGATGCGGCCTTTGCCCTGGCAGTGGTCATGCCCACGGGACATTTCGAGGGTGACGAGCCGGCTTCTCCCGGCCTAGGGTACTGGACCGGGAGATTGACCCTGGGGGCGACTTACTACTTTGATGAGCAGAAGACCTGGTCGGCCAGCGTTCTGACCCGTACCCAGATCAACGGGGAACAGGAGGATACCGATGTCCGCCCCGGTTCCGAGTTTGTGGCCGAGTACGGGCTCGGCAAGGAGTTTCATCTCAACAACTGGATGCTCCGGCCCGGCATCACCGGCGCTTCCTACTGGCAGATCTCCGATGACAGCGATGACCTGCCTGCAGCGGGGATCATTGCCGATCAGCACAAACAGGCCCATGCCATTGGCGCGGAGGTCAATATCTTCTATTTGCCGATGCTGTTCCAGGTGAACCTGCGATACCTGCAGGAGTATGGGGTGGAGAACGGACCGGAAGATAATCGGTTCATTGCCACCCTGACCAAGTCCTGGTAATATTTTTTCGGATCTATTGCCGAACCGGCTTTTCCGCCCCAGGGGAAGCCGGTTTTTTTGTCGGCCCTGTGATCGAGAGAGGTGACATCATGTTGGAACAGTACCGGAAAGACGCTGACGAACGAAACCGCCTCGGCATACCGCCCCTGCCGCTGACCGCCGAGCAGACCAGGGCGTTGACCAACCTGCTCGGCCGGAATGGTGGTGAGCAGGCCGAGTTGCTGGCCTTGCTGGCCGATCGGGTGGAACCCGGTGTGAGCAAGGCGGCCGCTGTCAAGGCCGCTTGGCTGGAACAGGTGGCCCTGGGCCGGATGCCGGTGGCCGGGTGTTCTTCCGGGGATGCGGTGGCCATGCTGGCCCGGATGGGCGGCGGCTATAACGTGGCCGCATTGATTCGACTGCTCCAGGTTCCGGCGCTTGCCCAGGCCGCGGCAGACGCCCTCAAGGGATTGACCAAGATTTACGAGGCCTTTGAGCAAGTGGCGGCATTGGCGGAAACGAATCCAGCGGCCCGGGAGGTACTAGCATCCTGGGCAGCGGCGGAATGGTTCACCAACAGCCCGGAATTGCCGGAACAGATCGTCTTCACCGCCTACAAGGTGGAGGGGGAGATCAATACCGATGACTTTTCACCCGGCAACCAGGCCCAGTCGCGGGCCGATATTCCGCTTCATGCCACCTTTTGCGGCAAGACCCGTTTTCCGGAAGGGAGGGCGGCGATTGCCGAATTCCGCAGCCGGGGAGAGACGGTTGGTTTTGTCGGCGATGTGGTCGGCACCGGTTCCTCCCGTAAATCGGCGATCAACTCGGTGAGCTGGCTGCTGGGGGACGACATTCCCCATGTGCCCAACAAGCGGCGCGGCGGCCTGGTGGTGGGCTCCATCATCGCCCCGATTTTTTATGCCACCGCCCGTGATGCCGGCGTGCTGGCCATGGAAGGCGATGTCACCTCGCTGCAAACCGGGGACCGCTGGACCCTCGATCTGCGCCGCTGGACCCTGGAAGACGGACAGGGCAATCCCATTGTTCTCAAACCGACGCCTGTGACCCTGCTCGATGAGTACCGGGCCGGTGGCCGCCTGAACCTGATTATCGGCCGCAAGCTCACCCGTTGGGCCTGCGACGCGTTGGGCAAACCTTTTCCGGAAATCTTCCGTGAGGTGGTCAATCCGCAGCCCAAGGCGGATCAAGCCTATACCTTGGCCCAGAAAATGGTGGGCCGTGCCTGCGGCCAGAAAGGCGTTTTACCGGGAACGGTCTGCGAACCGAGGATGACCACGGTCGGCTCCCAGGATACCACCGGGCCGATGACCATGCAGGAGATTGCCGAACTGGCCTGCCTGCGGTTCAAGGCGGACCTGTTCATGCAATCCTTCTGCCACACCGCGGCCTACCCCAAGGCCTCGGATCTGGGACGCTGGCAAACCATGACCGAAACCACCGTCGACTGCGGCGGGGTGGCCCTGAAGCCTGGTGACGGCGTGATCCATTCCTGGCTCAACAAGATGCTCGTTCCGGATACGGTCGGCACCGGCGGTGATTCCCATACCCGCTTCCCCCTGGGCATCTCGTTTCCCGCCGGTTCGGGCCTGGTGGCCTTTGCCGGGGCGTTGGGATTCATGCCCCTGGAGATGCCCGAGTCGGTCCTGGTCCGGTTTCATGGCCGGCGCCGTCCCGGTATCACCGTGCGTGACATGGTGAACGCCATTCCCTTCTTCGCCGTCAAGGAGGGGCTGCTGACCGTGGCCAAGAAGGGCAAAACAAATGTCTTTGCCGGTACGGTTCTTGAGATTGAAGGGGTGGATGATCTCCGGGTGGAGGAGGCCTTTGAACTCAGCGACGCCTCGGCCGAGCGTAGTGCGGCCGCCTGTACGCTGAAGCTGTCCTTACCGGCGGTGGTCGCCAATGTGGAGCAGAACCTGGCCCTGCTCGAGGAGTTGATCACCCAGGGATATCAGGCCAAGGACGCTCTGGAACGGCGGGTCGGGGCCCTCAGGGAGTGGCTGGCCAATCCGGGTCTGCTCTCGCCGGACAAGGGGGCGGCCTACAAGGCGGTGCTTGAGATCGACCTGGACGCGATCACCGAGCCGCTGTTGGCCTGTCCCAACGACCCGGATGATGTCCGTCCCTTGAGCGAGGTGGCGGGCACGGCGATTGAGGAGGCTTTTATCGGCTCCTGCATGACCCATCTCTCCCACCTGCAGGCGGCGGCACGCCTGCTCCGCGGCGAGCCCTACGCGGCCAGCCGCCTCTGGCTGGCCCCTTCGACCCGCATGGACCGGGACGCCATTCAGCGGGAAGGCGGGTTGAGTGTCTTTGCCCAGGTGGGCGGGCGGGTCGAGATCCCCGGCTGCAGCCTGTGTATGGGCAATCAGGCCCGGGTAGGGCCGGGCGCCACGGTGATGTCCACGTCCACCCGCAATTTCGACAACCGCCTCGGTGACGGTACCCGGGTTTTTCTCGGCTCCACCGAGTTGACCGCCATCACGGCTCTCCTGGGCAAATTGCCGAGCGTGGAGGAGTATTTTGCCTTTCTCAGGCGGAAGGGGTTGCTCGGGTAAGTACGGACAAACAAGAGGCGACCGGGAGCCGGTGCTGCTCCCGGTCGCTATGTTACGGAGTGAAGGGGTTGAGTTTGAGCTGATCGGAGAAGATCCGGGCCAGGTTGTTGTCGATCACGTAAATGCAGATCTCCTTGGCCCCCTGACGGGAATAGCCGAATTTCTTCTCCAGGTTCTTCATCATGAAGCGGACATCGCTCTGGATTTTCTGATCGTAGGTCTTGAAGGTTTCCTGGTCGATTTCCTTGACCGCCCGCCGGAAATTCTCGTTGTCGAGAAAAGGATCAAGCACCTTTTCCTTGAGGTGGTGGATGTAGCGTTCATGAAGCTGCTGGTAGAGCGCGGTCTGGGTGACCTGCATGTTGTCGCGGAGGATCTCCTGGGTCAGGGTGGAACTGGTATAGGCCCGTTGCACCGAGGCCCGGAAGGCGGCCGCATCGTAGGAGGAGACCATCAGCCGTGACTCGATCCGCTCGAAAAAGGCCTCGTTGATGTCGAGGCGGTCGCCGGTGAAGCGGCAGACCTCGCTGGTTCCGGGCTCGAAGTTGACCGCGAACATGTAATTTTGAATGTCGCGGGTGATCTGTTCCTCGTTGTAGTCGTAAAGGGATTCCTTGACCGCCTGGAGCACGCTGTAGTTGTACATCCGCTGCAGCGAGTCGAGAAAGCCCATGGGCAGGATGGACTTGTCCTTCTTGCAGTATTTGCGGAAGAAGATGCCCAGCATCGACATGTCGATCAGTTT
>JBFWIP010000006.1:18929-22945 GCA_050255935.1 Desulfobulbus sp. | reverse complement strand
CGATAGGGCCGGGCAAAAACCGATTCCAGTACCTTGACCGGGTCGCCCGTTTTTTTCAGCAGCTCCTGGTAAAGGGCCAGGCAAATGGTGCAGGGCTCGTCGCGGAAAACCCATTCGTATTTTTTTTCGTTGAACAACTGGTCCTTGAACTGGTCGTTTTCCAGCAGTTCGTCGAGGAACTGGCGGCGGATCTCCTTGGGGATCAGCAGCAGGGGATGGTCGTGGCTCGGGCAGGGCAGGGTCAGCCAGTTGCCGTTGCCCTCGTTGTTGGTGGTCAGGCTGCCCTCCACCTCGCTGTTGGCGTCTTCGCCCAACAGCTGCGATATCTTGTCGGCCAAACCGGCCATGCTGTGCACCCTGCTCGCCAAGTCGGGGGCCTTCAGCCGCCAGACCACCTCGTAGCGAGATCCCTCCGGGGTGTTGGCATATTCCTCGAATTTGCGCAGCAGGTTGTTGAGGAAGGTGGATTTGCCGCTGCCGTGCGGGCCGTCGAAGATATAGATCTTGTTCTGCTGGTCCCCCACCAAAAGCGATTCCACATGGCGGACGAGACGGTTGGCAAAGAGGCGGTCGGCAAAGAAGGGGCGGTCCGAGCCCTCGACAAAGAGGCGGCTGCAGTCGTAATGGAGATAGTTGATCGATTCCGGATCGTTGTGGTATTCGTCATGGCCATCCTCGACAAAATGGCGGACCATGTCGGCGTAGACCTGGATGACGTTGCGGATGATGCGCTCCGGGCGGGCGATCACCTCGTCCAGAAATTCCGTGAACGACAGTTCCGCCTGGCGGAAACGGTCGCCCTTGTACTGTTGCAGGGTATTCAAGGCCTTGGTTGATGCGCCCATGCTCACCTTCCTGGGTTCGGATTCGGGTTGCCGCCGTGCCGTCATTCCACGAGGGTCCGCGACAGTGTTCTGTCTTTCATCGTGTAGCGAAAGCGCTTCCAGCTGATGGTTCGTTTTGGGGTCTCTTCCTTGGGCCGGCCGTCGCTGTCGGGAACGGCCTTCATGGGAATGGGCACATTGGTATAGAGATGCACCTCGTCTCCCCAGAGGTATTCCACCCCGAGCATGACCCCGTGGATGAAGTCCCGCAGCAGCGGCTTGCCCTCAAAAACGTGATTGAGGACCAGTGCATTGTTTTCCGCCACCGTCACCTCGATCCGGGGCGGGTGGTAGAGATCGTCCGCCACCATGGTCTTGTAATCGGCTGCCTTGCGGCTTTTGACGTAGTACTGCCAGGTCATGCGTTCCTTGTTGAGCCGTTTGCCGACCACGAACAGCCGGTGGAGATCGACGAAATCCTGGTCGATGAAACTGTTGATGAACATCGAATCGCAGTAGTTTTCACGGATGTGAAAGATGTAGTCCCTGCCCTCGCCGGTGGCGCGGTCAAAGGCGCGCCGCTTTTCCCGGTCGCTGGTCTGGAAGTATTCCAGCCCGGTACGGCCTTTTTCCGCCTTTTGCTCCAGATACTGAAACAGGCGCATGCCCAGGGCATAGGGATTGAGCCCGACCCGCGGCATGGAGGTCACCTTGGCGTTGACAATGGCATAGTCGACCTCATGGCCCTTGATCCGGTCATCCTGGAGGAACAGGGTGTCGTGCCAGTAGGAGGCCCAGCCCTCGTTGAGGATCTTGGTGCGGATCTGGGGCTGGAAATAGAGCGAGGTGGAACGGATCACCTCGAGCACCATCAGCATCCAACGGTTTTTCTCGCTGTTGAGGAAAGGGGAATACTCCATCAGGAACCGGAGCAGGTCGGTGTGGACGGTACTGTTGCTCTCCTTCAGGCTCCGGGCATAGAGGGATTCCAGCTCGGTGTGTTTTTCGGTGATGCTCTTGAGAAAGCGGAGTTCACCGTCTTCCGGATGCTCCCGCATGCACTTGTTGTAACGCTCGATTTCGCGGGCGTAGGTGCTGACCGACGAACGGGCGCCGCGTTGGAGAAAGACATCGAAATAATAGTCGAGCAGGGTGGGCTTTGCCTGTTTGTTGGTTTTGCCGCTTTCGGCCAGCAGTTCGAAATACCCCACCAGGTTGTCGATGGTGCGGGCAAACTCGATCACGTAATCCACCCAACGGCCCTTTTCCGAACGCAGCTTGGCAATGAGCCGTTTGTCCGCCAGGGCCCGGCCGGCAAAATCGTAATCCCAGGTATGGCGGAAAAAGAGATTGTTCTGGAAAAAATCGATATGGCCGATGACGTGATAGAAAATCATCACGTTGAGCCAATCCGGGTTGTTGTCGTTGTAGTAGGAGATCGGCGGCCGGGTGTTGATCACCGTTTCATAGGGGTTGTTGGGATAGAGTTCATAACGTCCCTGTTCCCGCAGGACCTCCACCTCCTGCACCCAGTAGTCGTACAGGGTGGGGATCATGATTTTGGGGCCGAGCTCGAGCATGTCGCGGTTGGTGACCACATACTCCAGGGTCTGGTCCTCGAAGCGCAATCCGGCCTGGCGAGCCCGTTCCTTGCACCCTTCCATGATTCGTTTGGCATGCTGACTGATCAGTTCCATTGTCCCACCACTGTCAGGAGGCCCGCCCCTGTTAAGAAATCAGATGTTTGATGCCTTCGATGATCCGCGCCTCGTTGCTTTCCTTGGACATGACATCCATGCGCAGCAGATCCTTCTTGGACTCCAGCAGCCCCGATTTGGTCAGGTACTTTTCCACCTCGGTCCGGCGGCTGCCTTCCAGACCGTTTTCGGCGACGGTGACCCCGATGCGGCTGGCGTAGACCAGCATCTTCTCCAGTTCGGGCAGGGACTCCTCGCCGTAGGTATCCCAGTCGTCGCCGTCGGTGCCGTGGAAGACGTAGATCGAGTAGTCGCGGGCCAGTTCCTCCTCGGCCACGATCTGATTGACCAGCCGGTAGGCTGAACTCACCTGGGTGCCGCCCGCCACCTGCATCTGGTAATAGGCCTGGAAATTCTCGACCTCGCGCGCCTCGGTGTCGTGGAGGATGAATCGGGTTTCCACCTGATTCTGATACTGGTAGGTGAGCCAGGCGTAGATGAGCACATGCTGGTTGACCACCAGTTCGGTCGGTTTGCCCGCCATGGAGCCCGAATAATCGCGGACAAAGAAGACCATTGCCTGGGCCTCGTAATCCTTCTCCTTGGAGAGGATGCGATAGACCCGGTCCTTGGGGGAAACCATCAGGCTGTTGGCATCGAGCGGCGTCCCCGCCTGGAGCCTGCCCAGGGCGATGTTGGTCTGCAGGACCCGCTTCAGGGTCGCCTTTTTATCGAGAATTTGGCCGAACCCGCGGTTCTTGTCGGTGAGATCGTAGGCAAACCGGGTCAGGGAGCGTTTCTTGCCTTTGTCGCGCAGGTTGGGCAGGGCAAACTGTTCGGTGAGCACCCGGCCGAGGTCGTAGACCGTGGACTCCAGTTCGTGGGCGCCCCCCTGTCCCTGGCCGGGACCGCTGCCGCCTCCCTGGCCCTCGCGAACCGGCTGCTCCCCGATCACCTCGCCCTCTTCGCCTTCACCGGCTCCGCCTTCGCCCGGCTCCTGGCCTTCGCCGCCTTCGCCCTCGTCCTCTTCGGGAACGCGGTCGTGGATCAGTTTGTCCTCCACCGTGGTGGGGATGACCACCACCTTGTCGTCGCCGTCCCGTCCGGGCTTGACCAGCTTGCCGATACGGATTTTGCGGGGAAAACCGTCCTTTTCCCGTTGTAGGTCGCGCTGCAGGAGGTGATCGAGCGACTGGGCGGCAACCAGCGACATCAACGGCGACGGGCTGGCCTGGCGCAGCATTTCCGGGTCGCTGTAGCTGTACAGCGAGCGTGCCCGCGGTACCGGGCCGAGGCGATGGGCCTGTTGCGGGTCCCCGGTGCGTTCGGCAAGGGCAAGCTCATGCTCGATGACCCGCCGTT
This sequence comes from Desulfobulbus sp., assembly GCA_050255935.1. Lineage (GTDB taxonomy): Bacteria > Desulfobacterota > Desulfobulbia > Desulfobulbales > Desulfobulbaceae > Desulfobulbus. Next base: position 19,062 of record JBFWIP010000006.1, on the reverse strand, counting down.
GGCTCTCCGGGAGTCCCTTTGTCTCCAGCTGTTGGTACAGTTGCCGCAGTGTCTTCATCATCCCTCCACGCTCGGAATGGCTTTAGGGAGGCGGTTAGTTTTCGTCGACCTGGGTGCAGAAATACTCGATGGT
>JBFWIP010000006.1:9177-18829 GCA_050255935.1 Desulfobulbus sp. | reverse complement strand
TTTCTCCGAGCGCGGCAGACGGGTCAGGACCACCGCCACCGAGGCGGCGTAGTTGAGGTTCGGGTCCTGGTGCATGGTGTTGCCGGTCAGCGTGGTCTTGGACTCGTTGCCGATGGCATAGGCGGTCAGGTCATGCTGCTGGCGGTAATTGGTGTTGTGGGAGACATAGCAGATACGGCAGCGGTCGATGATCGGCGCCTCCTCCTTTTCGGCGAGGAAACGGTTGAATTCGGAATTGTTGCTGGTGGCGATGATCAGGGTGTCGATCGGCCAGCGGTAGCCGTCGATCTCGATGGTCCGGTTCTGGATGATGCCCAGGTAGACCTGGACCAGGTCCTTTTTGTTCTTGTAGATCTCGTCGCTGAAATGGATGCCGCCGCCGGCCACCCGGGCCAGGGCGCCGCGGCGGAGATCGAACCGGTAGGGGTTGTTGGTGTCGGTGATGTGCAACAGCCGCTGGATCGACTCCTCGCCCAGCAGATCCACCGCCGAGCTGGTAATCTTGTCCTTGGCCGGATACTTGCCGGTGACCGTGCCCAGGCTTTCCACCAGCGGCACCGGCACGATCTCGATGTTCTTGAGCATCTCGTCCATATCGCCGCCAGCCAGGTTGCGGAGATCGTTCCAGATGTAGGCCGAGCAGGCACCCAGCGGCCGGTAGTTCTCCATCCACTGTTCCAGGATGGTGTCGTTCACCTTGAACTTCTTGGCCAGGTACTGGATTGATTCTTCCTTGGTCTCAAACAGGTTGAGCGCCAGCACCATGGGATCCTCGTAGGTCTGGGATTCGATCGTCTTGATCGCGCCGTAGGTGCCGATCCGGTCGAGCCCGTTGAAACGGAAGGAATATTTCCGGTTTTGCGGCCGGGTGAGGAAGTTGCGGTAGAGATTGCACAGGTATTCCACCAGAAAGGTCTTGCCGTTGCCCGGCTCCCCGACGAGGACAAAGGCCATCTCCTTGGAGGAGCCCCCCTGGGAGGCGTCCTTGACAAAGGAGACGAACGAGTTGATTTCGTCGTACATGCCGATGATATGTTTTTTCCCTTCGCGGAATATGGTGAAATCAAAGGTGGTTTTGCCGTTGACCGTGACCTTGTTGATCTCCTTTTCCAGAATCATGCGGCTGACGCTTTGGAAGGCGTTTTCAAAGACGCGTTCACCTTTTTTTACGGCTTGAATGTGGTGATTGAGAGATGTGGTCTTGGGGTCGGTCATCATGCGCCTCCTTAACGAGGTAGGGATAGGTGAGTCAGCGGATTTATGTGTATTATTGCGACGACCTGGACTAATTTCAAGGAGTTATTGTTCCGGGACCGGCAATAGTCTTGAAGATGATCCGGCTGTCATTGACAAAAATGTGGTCAAAAACGTCTTATCCTGCGATAGCTTCGTCCTTCTGAGGACGAATGCAATGTGGATCCGTTTGAAAAAACGGGGAAAGGTTTTTGATGAGTTTTTGAGGGAAAGGGCTCAGGATAAGGTTAAACGGCTCCGAAACGGAAAGGCTGATGTTGGGCGCAGGACCAGTGGGAGAGGCCGGGGCGGCAATATCGCCGGCAAACGTTATTGCCGCCAGGAGCCCGGACGGACATGGCAAGGAGAGATCCTGCATGACGGATATGCCGTCAAAGTCCCCTTGTACGGGGCAGGAGCCGTTCTTCCAGGGAAACGCCGGCGATGGAACACTGCGAACCGGGCTTCCGCCGTTTTGATCCGGGGTGGCTTCTGTGCGCCAAAATAAAAAAATCCCCGGATCATGGTTGTACAATGATCCGGGGATGCCCTGGTCTATCCACGTATCGATGCCGCCTCCCGGATCCGCGGGGAGTGCGTGGCATGTTGCAGGCAGGTATTCTGACTTCCGGTTCATTCTCCGGCCACGTCTTCCCAACCTTGCGGTCAGTGACCTGTCTGTGGCCTTTGTCCCCGGTTACAGCGGCGGGCCCGTCTCCGATTTACACGGAGTTCCCTTTTTATCCTCGAAAGGAACCTGAAACGTATGAGTAAGGAACATAATTCCGCGGTGAAAGTCAAGCCGAAAATTCACGGTGGTATTTTTCGCCGGCAACAAGGCGGCGGTACCGGTAAAGAGGGGAATCTTCGGAAGATTCCTTGCTGATCGGGCTGCAAATCGTTATGGTGGAAAGAGAGGAAACCAGAGCGTCTCCTCTTTCGTCACCTGCTCGAATCAATCAGGAGGGATTGGATCAGGCCGGTGCCGAGCGATATTCCCCCTTCTGAGCATCCATCCTCAAATAGTGCGGAGCCGTACGTGGAGAAGGAGAAAAAACGGAAATTTGCCCATGCCATCTCCTTTAGGATCGCCCTGCCGGCCCTGCTCACCATTCTCCTGTTCGTCACCGCCATCTTTGTCATCATCCTGCCTTCGTTCAAGGAAAATCTGCTGGCGAAAAAAAGGGATATGCTCCGCGAGATGGTGGAGATCGTCTACGATCTTGTGGCCACCTACGAGCAGATGGCCCGTTCCGGCGAAATAACCCAGGAAAAGGCACAAAAAGAGGCCCTGCGGATCATCGCCTCGCTGCGTTACGGCGCGGACAACAAGGATTATTTCTGGGTCAACGACATGAAGGCCCTGATTGTGGTCCATCCGTACCGCCCCGACCTCCGCGGCGATACGGTGCCGGATTTTCGCTACCCCACCGGGAAGAACCTGCTCGAGGAGTTCGTGCGCGTGGTCAAGACCCAGGGGGCGGGCTATGTGGAGTACCTTTTCCAGTGGCAGGACGACCCCAAGAAAATCGTGCCCAAGATTTCCTACGTCAAAGGGTTCAAGCCGTGGGGCTGGGTGATCGGCACCGGACTCTATGTCGAGGATGTCAATATCGAGATCGGCCTGATCGCCAAACAGCTCAACGCCATTAGCTCGGTCATCCTCCTGATCAACGCCTTCCTTGCCTTTTACATCATCCGACACACCGTGCTCGCCGACCGGGTGCGCCGCATTATCTGGGAGGAACGCGAGCGGCTTCTGACCGCCCTGGAAGAGAGCAACGCCCGGTTTCGTTCGTTGGTTGAAACCACCAGCGACTGGATATGGGAGATCGATCCGACGGGGGCCTACACCTATTGCAGCCCCAAGGTGAAGGATTTGCTCGGTTTTGAGGCGGAAGAGATTCTTGGCAAGCATCTCGAGGACCTGGTCGTGGTCAAGGAGGCGGAGCGCACCAGCCGGGTGTTCAAGAAAATGATGAAATCCCGCAAATCATTCACCGGTTTTGAAACCATCTGCCAGAGCCGTGACGGACGGGTGGTGGTGATCGAAAAAAACGGGGTGCCGGTCTTCGGCGACAACGAGGAATTTTTGGGGTACCGCGGTATTGCCCGCGACATCTCCGAGCGCAAGAATGCCATCGAAGCCCTGGAAAAAAGCCGTGATGAACTCCATACCAGCCTGGAAGAAACCGTCAAGTCACTGGCCCTGGCCGCGGAAAAACGCGACCCCTACACCGCGGGCCACCAGATGCGGGTGGACAAGCTGGCCTGTGCCATAGCCCGGGAACTGGGCCTGCCGGAAAAACAGATCGAAGGTCTGCATTTCGCCGCCCTGCTCCACGATATCGGCAAGATTTCCCTCCCCTCGGAATACCTGGCCAAGCCCTCCCGGCTCTCGGCCCAGGAGCGGGCGATCATCAAGTGCCATACCGAGGTCGGCTATGAGATCCTCAAGGATATCCCCTTTTCTTGGCCGGTGGCGGAAATCGTCTACCAGCATCACGAGCACCTCGATGGTTCGGGCTATCCCCGTGGATTGACCGACAAGGAGATATTGCTCGAGGCCAAGATCCTCACCGTGGCCGATGTGGTCGAGGCGATGAGTTCCCACCGTCCCTACCGCCCGTCCCTGGGCCTGGACACCGCCTTGGAGGAGATCCGTTCCGGCCGGGGCGTGCTCTACCATGCCGACAGTGTTGATGCCTGTCTGCACCTGATCGCGGAAAAGAAGGTGGACCTGAGCACGGCGGCCTGGTAGCCGCGCCCGGATCCATGAGGCCTGCCGATTATTTCCGGGTATCCATCGGCGAATATTCGCAGCCCATCAAACCGCAATATTCACCCACATACTGGGCCTGGGGCCGGTAGAGGGCCGGTTTGCCTTGGGCGTCGGCGAACTGCTCCTCGATGATGTGGGCACACCAGCCGGCCACCCGGGAGATGGCAAAGACCGGGGTCATCAGGTCGGTGGGGATACCCATCAGGTAGTAGACCGGGGCCGAGTTGAAGTCGACGTTGGGCAGGATGGTGGTCTTGCCCCGGGCGGTAAAGATCGCCAGGGCGGTTTCCTCGATCTTCTGCGAGATGGCCGCCCACTTGCCGCCGGTTTGCCTGCCCAGCCGCTGCCCCATCTTTTTCAAATAGACCGCCCGCGGATCGCCGGTTTTGTAGATCGCGTGGCCCATACCCATGATGCGGTCGCCCTCGTTGAGCTGTTTCTTCACCCATCCCTCGATATCGGGCTCGTTTTCCAGCTTGAGCAGCATTTCCATGACCTTGGCGTTGGCCCCGCCATGCAGGCTGCCGGAAAGCGCGCCCAAGCCGGCGGCCACCCCGGCATACAGACTGGCGCGGGTGGAAACCACCTCGCGGGCGGCAAAGGTGGAGGCGTTGAAGGTGTGGTCCGCGTGCAGGATCAGGCAGACATCAAGATCATGGGCCGTGGCGCTGTCGGGTTTCCTGCCCAGGAGCATCCACAGAAAGTTGCCTGCGTGATCCAGCTCGGGATCCGGTTCCAGCACCGGTTGACCGTTGCGGATCCGGTGCCAGGCCGCCACCAGGGTCGGTAACCGGGCCAGCAGCCCGATCGAGCGCTGCAGGCAGAGGTCCCGATCCATGGCGTCGCTGTGCGGCTCGGCCATGGCCAACATCGGTACCGTGGCCTGGAGCACGTCCATGGGGCGGGCATCCTTGGGCCAGAGTTGCATGCTTTCGATGATATAGGCGGGCACCGTGCGCATGTTCTTGACCTGCTGGGTGAACCCGGCCAGTTGTTCGCCGCTGGGCAGGGTGCCGAACAGGAGCAGAAAGGCGGTTTCCATGAAGGAGGAACGATCCGCCAAATCCTCGATGCGGTACCCCCGATAAATCAGCACGCCTTTTTCACCGTCAATAAAGCTGATCGCTGAATCGGCGATGGTGACGCCACGTAATCCCGTATTTTTCATTCGAATTTCTTCGCTCATCACAGGTCTCCAAGTCGTTGTCAAAAAGGGGGAAGACGGCCACGATTCGGGGAGGGGAACGGAGCAATCACCCCGAAACGTTCGCGGCGTTCTTTTTTGTTGTCATGAAGAAAGGGGGGGTGTTCAACTTTTTTCCCCGTTGTTCTCCCCACAGGCTTCTGGGGGATTCCCGGCCGAGGGGAGCGGTTGCTCTTCTTTCGGGAGGCCGTTTTCCAGGGGGCTGTCTTCGACGGGCAGGAATTCCGGGGTGGATCCGGGGGCGGAAGGTTGGGAAAACAATGGCCCGACATCCGGGAGATAGTTTTCAAAGGCCTTGCCGTAGATTTCCCAGATGGTAATGAACAGGGCCGCCACGATCGGGCCGATGATGATGCCGAGAACCCCGAACAGGGAGATGCCGCCCAGCGTGCCGAAGAGTACGAACAAATCGTGCATTTCCGTATCCTTGCCCACCAGGCGCGGACGGAGCAGGTTGTCGAGATTCCCGGCCACGGCTCCGCAGAGCACGGCAAGGATGCCCACTCCGAGAAAATCGCCCCTGAGCGCCAGGATAATCAGGGCCGGGCCCCAGACAATGGCCGTGCCGAAGGCGGGAATGATCGACATGACCGCCATCACCGTCCCCCAAAACACCGGTCCCTGAATACCGGCCAGGGCAAAGGCGATGCCGCAGATGCCCCCCTGAAGGGCGCCGATAATGAGGGTTCCCTTGAGGGTGGCCTTGGTGACCGAGGTGAAGCGCCGCAGCAGCAACCGTTCGTCGCGGTCATGCAGGGGCAGGAAGTAGAGAATCTTGGTCAGCAGCACTTCGCCCATGGTGAGAAAGTAGAACATCACATAGAGCATGATCACGCTGCTGAACACCGCGTTGACGGTCAGTTTGGTGACCGAGGAGAGGCTGTTGATGAGGAAGGTGGAGATGTTGCCCACCACTAAACCGGCCTTTTCGATGATCACCGCCCGGTAGGGAAGAATTTCATGGTAGTAGGGCAGTTTCTCCATGGTGGCGGTGATGGCGGTGGGCTCGTTGATAAAGGCCTGTACCCAGGGCGTCACCGACTGACTGACGCTGATCGCCTGGGCGACCACCACCCCGATGAGGACGGAGAGCGGCGCCAGCACCAGGATCACCATCCCTGCCAGGACCAGGATCGAGGCCAGGTTTTCCCGGCCGCCGATTTTGTTGCTCAACCAGCGATGGGTCGGGCTGAGGATGGCCGAGAAGATGCCGGCCATGAACATCGGCATGAGGAACTGGCTGATCATGTCGAGAAACAGGGCCGAAATGAGCAGCACCAGGACCAGGAGCACGCTTTTGTTGATCAGTTCCCGTTTCATCGGCACGACCTGAAAAAAGAGGGTTGGTTCAGACGCAGACCATGGCCGCAGCCCGGACCAGGACCGCGGTCAGGCGCGAGAGTTCGTCCGGCTCGATGATAAAGGGCGGCATCAGATACATGAGACGGCCAAAGGGACGGATCCATACCCCCTGGTCGACAAAGAAACGCTGGAGCACGGCCATGTCCACCGGTTCCTTGGTTTCGATAACGCCGATGGCTCCCAGGACCCGGACATCGGCCACGGTGGGAAGATCGCGGGCCGGCGCCAGTTCCGCCTCCAGCTGGCGGCTGATGGCCGCCACCCGTTCCTGCCAGGCAGTGTTCAGCAGGAGGTTGATCGAGGCGCAGGCCACATGGCAGGCCAGGGGATTGCCCATGAAGGTCGGGCCGTGCATGAACACCCCGGGCGGGGCGTTGGAAATGGTGGTGGCGACTTCGGTGGTGGCCAGGGTTGCGGCCAGGGTCATGGTGCCGCCGGTGATGGCCTTGCCCACGCACATGATGTCCGGTGCGATGCCGGTGTATTCCGCGGCAAAAAGCTTGCCGGTGCGGCCGAACCCGGTGGCGATCTCGTCGAAAATGAGCAGGGTCTGGTACTGGTCGCAGAGGCGGCGCAGACCGCGCAGGTATTCCGGATGGTAGAACCACATCCCGCCCGCGCCCTGGACAATGGGCTCGAGGATGACCGCGGCGATCTGGTGGTGATTTTCCGAGAGCAACTGCTCCATGTCGGCCAGGTCGGAGGGATCCCAGGGATCGCTGAAACGGCAGCGCGGCCTGGGGGCGAAGAACTGACTCGGCAGGGAACCCTCGAACAGGGTGTGCATGCCGGTGACCGGGTCGCAGACCGACATGGCATGAAAGGTATCGCCATGATAGCCGCCACGCACGGTCAACAGGCGGTGTTTCTCCGGCTTGCCCGCCGCCTGCTGATACTGCAGAGCCATCTTCAGTGCCACCTCGACGCTGACCGAGCCGGAATCGCAGAGGAACACCTTGTCCAACGGTTCCGGGGTCAAACGGACCAGCAAGCGGCCCAGTTCAACCGCCGGTTCGTGGGTGAAGCCGCCGAACATGACGTGGGCCATGCGTTCGGCCTGTTCGCGGATGGCCTGTTGGATCACCGGATGGCTGTAGCCGTGGATGGCGCACCACCAGGAGGACATGCCGTCGATCAGTTCGCGGCCGTCGGTGAGGCGGATGCGGACCCCGGAGGCCGAGGCCACCGGATAGACCGGCAGCGGCTCGGTGGTGGAGGTGTAGGGATGCCAGAGATGGTCGCGGTCGAATTGGAGCAGGTCGGTTGCAGCCATGGTGCTCATCCCCGTTCCCGCTCAAAGGTGTAGCCCAGGGCGGTGAGCTGCTCCAGATCGCCGGCAATGCCCGAACCGGTGGTGGTCAGGTAGTTGCCGACAATGGCACCGTTGGCCCCGGCGGTAAAGCAGCGGTACTGATCCGCACCGAGTTGCTGCCGTCCCCCGGCCATGCGGATCACCGCCTTGGGGTTGATGAAGCGGTACAGGGCCACCGTGGTCAGGACCTCGTCCAGGGTTAGCGGCTCGAGTTCGGCCAGCGGCGTGCCCTCAATGGCGGTGAGGATGTTGATCGGAATGGAGAAAACCTCAAGCTCGCGCAGTTCAAAGGCCATGTCGAGGCGATCCTCCATGGTCTCGCCCATGCCGATGATCCCGCCTGAACAGAGGCTCATGCCGGTCTTCCTGGCCAATTGCAGGGTTGCGGCCTTTTCCTCCCAGGTGTGGGTGGTGCACACTTTGGGGAAGTAGTTTTTGCTCGCCTCGAGGTTGCAGTGGTAGCGGCGTACGCCGGCGGCATAGAGATCGGAGACGATCCGTTCATCGAGAAAACCGGCCGAGGCACAGAAGAGCAGGGCGGTTGTCCGGGCCATCTTCTCATATAAATTGGCCAGCTCGGCCACGGTTTCCGGGGCAAGGCTGCGGCCGCTGGTGACCAGGGAGAGCCGGTGCACGCCGTGCCGGTCGTTGTCGTGTGCCTGGGCCAGGGCCTCGTCCTCGGGGATGACCTTGTAGGTCTCGACCCCGGTATGGTGGCGGGCGGATTGGGCGCAGAACCGGCAGTTTTCGCTGCAGTTGCCGCTTTTGGCATTGATGATCGAACAGAGGTCGAAATGGTTGCCGTGGAAGTGGCTGCGGATTCGGTCCGCGGCCTGGTAAAGGTCGTCCTTGTCGGCGTTCAGCAGGGAGGTCGCTGTGGTCCGGTCGATCCGGCCGCCGTCAAGGATGGTCTGCAGCGCCTGTTGTACGATGGTATCCATAATGTTGTGCGTTTCGGGGATCATTCCCCGTTGGTTTTGATGTCCTTGGGCGGACCACCCATGATCATTTCGGCGATGGTCAGCTTGATTTTGGGAAGGAGCCCGCGCCTGTTGCCGAGAAAACGCGATTCCAGTTGGGCCAGCCGCCTGTAGAGAATGGTCCGGTCCATGGCCGGGGCCTCGCTTTCGACCGCGTACCCCGCCTTGACGATTTCCTGGCAGCGGAAGCAGCCGGGAAAGCGAAGATGCTGGCCGTCGGGCCGGGTCAGGGAGGCCGGTACGCCGTGAGTGCGGCAGATCATCAGCCGGTGGCTGTACACGGAGCACAACCCATCCTCGTTGAGCGGGCACATGATCTGCGGCCGCTGGCCTTGGGCGATCATCTTCCGGCTCTGCTCCACATAATCGCGGGAGCGCTGCATGATCCGGTCGATGTGCGCATCGTCGAGTTTGCGGATGCCTTCCCAGAGATAGGCCCATTCACAATAGGTGTAGTGGAGAAAATAGGAATCGCAGCAGTTGTCCGGGCAGCCGCTGCAGGTGAGGGTGATGGCCTTGGCCACATCGTCATAGACGCTGACCATGGACTGATAGATTTCCCCGATTTCACAGGAAAGCTCCGGGGGGAGAAACAGCTCTTTCATAGGTGTTTCCGCTCAGCGGGGTTCTTCAAAGGATTGAACCTGATAGGTTGATATGGCCACGTTCCCGCTTCGCCAGGTCGACTCCGCCAGGCCGGCCTTGCGGCAGAGATGGCCGAGAAACTGGTCGACGGTGGGCAGCTGCTGCCAGACCTGGGGCAGGAAGGTGGCGCGCGC
>JBFWIP010000006.1:0-9077 GCA_050255935.1 Desulfobulbus sp. | reverse complement strand
CGGACCCCTCCTCACGTGGGATGCATGGGGATCAGAACTTGTTGATCCCCTTGAGGGAGATATCACCCGAGGATTTGAAGGGAATCTCTTTTGAAAAACCATGGATTCCGACCCGGACCGTTCCCTGAAGCGTATACGGCAGGGAATTCTCCTTGCCCGGGAATTCGCCGGCGGAGTGTATCAGGCCGGTCACGGAGGAGAGCATGTCGAAGACCGAGGCATAGACCTCGACCGGAACAATGGCCGTGCCGTAGGCGGGCACCGTCTGGTTGCTGTCACCGATCCCGCTGGCAAAATGGCGTTTGTTGATTTCGAGATCGCAGTTGATGCCATGCAGATCAAGGGTCACATCGTTGGGGTTGAGGATTCTCAGCTTAATGAGAAAGATCCCCTCCAAGGCCTTCACTTCCTGGATGCGGATATCGGCGATGGAAATTTTCGGGTCTTCCCTGAGCCCGTAGAGTCCGGTGCACCCGTTCAGGGAGAGAAGGATGCAGAAAAGAGACAGAAGACCAAAGAGTTTTGACTGCAATCCGGGGGGAAACATGGACGCTCCTTGCAAAGAATGACGATGGTCCATTCTTAACCAGCGGATATAACAAAGTCAACAGCTCCATGGAACTGTTGACGATCGCGACGGAAAACGGTATCAATAACGCGACGCGGAGAAGTGCCGGAGTGGTTGAACGGGACGGTCTCGAAAACCGTTGTGGGGGTAACTCCACCCAGGGTTCGAATCCCTGCTTCTCCGCCAAAAATTATTCCACAGGGTTCCATAGAGGTCAAAAAAGCCATTTGCTAACAAGCATTTGGCTTTTTTTATTGTCCATAGAGTTCCACAGAGTTCATTGACAGCCGGTATCTGATGACGGTACATTTGACGGTATCTCGACAATCTTAAAGTCAGGTACCGTCAAATGCTCGTTGATACCGCCATCAAAAACGCCAAGCCGAAAGAAAAGCCGTACAAGATGACCGACGGCAAAGGGCTTTATCTTTTGGTGAAGGAAACCGGCAAATATTTCCGTTTCGATTATCGTTTCCAGGGAAAGCGGAAAACCCTGGCCCTGGGAGTGTACCCCGACGTGTCTCTATCCGGGGCCCGGGAGCGGTTGGCAGAGGCCCGTAAGCTGCTTGCCGACGGGATTGACCCGGGCGAACAGAGGAAAATGAATAAGGAAGCCGCCGCCGACAGCAACAGCTTTGAAGCCGTGGCCCGTGAATGGTTCCTCAAGAACAAGCACACGTGGACCGACAACCACGCCAGGGACATCATTTCCCGCCTTGAAGCCAATGTCTTCCCGTGGATCGGCGGCAAGCCCATTGCCGAAGTCACGCCACCGGTGTTGCTTGGCGTGCTCCGCCGGATAGAGGAACGGGGAGCCATTGAGACGGCGCACCGTATCAAGCAGATGTGCGGGCAGGTGTGCAGGTATGCCGTTGTCACCGGACGGGCCGAGCGTGACCCAAGCGCGGATCTGCGCGGTGCCTTGCCGCCGCCCCCGTCAAAATCCATGGCCACCATAACCGACCCCAAAGAGGTTGCCGCCCTGCTCCGGGCCATAAGCGGCTACAAGGGCGAGGTCGTCACCCGGTGCGCCCTGCGCCTTGCCCCGCTTACCTTTGTTCGTCCCGGGGAGCTGAGGCACGCCGAGTGGGCCGACATCGATCTTGACCGGGCTGAATGGAAGATACCGCCGGAGAAGCGGAAACTGAAAAAGGCCTTGAAGGCAATCCCGCAAAATTTCCACATCGTGCCGCTGTCCAAGCAGGCCTTGGCCGTGCTCAGGGATCTGCAGCCGTTGACCGGCGAGGGCCGCTATGTTTTCCCCTCGCTCCGGACCGGCGAGCGTCCCATGAGTGAAAATACCGTCAACGCTGCCCTCCGCCGGATGGGGTATTCCAAGGAAGAAATGACCGGCCACGGTTTTCGGGCCATGGCCTCGACCTTGTTGCATGAGCAGGGGTGGCCATCGGATGTGATTGAACGGCAATTGGCCCACAAGGAGCGAAACAGCGTCAAGGCCGCTTACAACTACGCCCAACACCTGCCGGACCGGCGCAAGATGATGCAGGCCTGGGCCGACTATCTTGAGGCCTTGGAGAAAGGAGCGGAGATTATCCCTCTTTTTAAGGCGGTGTGATTATGGAGCAGGAAGGCATCGTGCAAGAACATCAGTGCGCGGATGAGCCAATGGCGGAAAGGGCGCGGTTTGAGCGGTGGGCAAAGGAGCAAGGGTTTCACCTCAGCCGCGGCATTCATCGCGATTATGAAAACAGCAAGCTGAATTGGATGTGGTTGGCTTGGCAAGAGGCGTGTGCTGCTAGGGGGGCCACCCTGCCATGAGGCGCACCCGCGCCGGATCGTGAGCCGGTCCGGCCTTTGCTCTGCTATTTGCCTGTGCAATCATGATTTAAAATGCAACGCCTTGACAGGCTAGGATGGCCCCCGAAAAGCCGCAACCCTGGCGGCCTGCCTGTCATTTTCTTCGCAGGGTGACAACCTGAGGGAGGTTGCGGAATGTTGCCGGAGAGGATGCTTTACAGGTTCAGAGACCTGGTGAAACACAAGTGGAGAGGTGTTGTTTCTGAAGAGGATGTAATGAATTTGGTCTGTACTTATCGGATTGTTGTGCAGATTTATATTCAAGAAGGATTGTTTTTTTACATCCCAGAACTTGAAAATGCTGTTGAAAAGCACAGGGCTGATATTGTTCTAACTGCTCTTAATCGTGAGCATATAGAAAACGTTGACTTTACTGAGCTTCGCAAGGTCGCGAGTCAAGACGCTTCAAATACGCAGGTAAAGGAATGCTTTTGTCCTACGGCTGCTGTTCCTGAAAGTATCATGCTCAGGTGGTTGCTTGCAGGCACCAGAGAATTCTCATGCCATATTCTTGATACGGGGAAAATATATGGCTATGAACCACCATGCTATATTTTCAAAATAGACGCTGGTAAATCTCTTGATCCGCAAGAGATAGTGATAAACCTTGATGATTTGATGGTGTCTCGTGAGGAAATAGTCAAATTTGAGAGAGAGCACCCTGAAGAGTCAAAAGAACAGATGACAGACATTGATGATGAAAAACCAAGCACAACTTCAACCAGTGTCGGCGGTAGTATTAGGCCAGGTGAAAATATTTTAAAAGGTTGGAAAGAAGTTGCAGTTCACACAGATCGTTCTGAATCATGGGTGAAAAAAAGACTCAAACACGCTGTAAGAAGAGACGTTGATACAGGGAGAATAATAACAACAACACACGAGATCGATTCATACATACTCAAAAGAGGTATCAAAAAAAAATAATGTGCCAAAAACATATCTTTTAACCCTCCCCCAGAATCAATTCCACCCCGGCTTGCCACCTTCTTGACACGCCGGGCCGCTTTGCCAACTCCCCACAACTTTCCTATTCTGCCTTGCATAAATCATACGGAAGCCCGTGGACTTCCTTTGACGCCAAGGAGAATAGAACATGCCAAGCCTCACCCCGTCTCACCAACCCTACTTAGGAGAAAGGCTGTAGAACAACGGACAGGCCTTTCCCGCACTCACATCTACGCCCTGATGAAGCAAGGGGCCTTCCCTCAATCCGTGCCCCTGGCGGGCCGGGCCATCTCGATTGAGGACTTGTGGGAGACCAACTATATCCCTACTTATGTGAAGCACGCCGACGAGGTATCGAGAAAACGGTTTAAATGCTTCAAAGGAGAAGATGTTGAGCTGACAGACCAGCATCACCTTGCTCCTGACAGTATTCTGCAAGAGCATGGTATAGAAGGTCTTAGAGATGATCCAAAGCTATATATGCAGTTCTGTGAATCTGCTCTGCGAATGTTGGCGGTCTACTATGAACGCAGGCTCGACTTGAACAGGGACGCTAGAACCTTCAATGTTGGAAGCCTCAACCCTGGACAGCAGTCATTGGTTCCGCCAAGTGAGGAGCAGCTAGGTAATGATGACCTCTTGTCAGAAGTCGCTGAGAAGTACCGAAATGAGTTGATGGTGGGAGAGAACTGGAAACCCCAAACCCATGGAGAGCAGAAGTCGGTTCATGATGAATTGATTGAGGCCATCGGTGACCGACCTATCACAGCGGTGGATAACAAGGCTGCACAGTACTTCAAAACTGTCCTGCAACGCTTACCCTCAAAACGGACGACAAGGCCGAAGTACAGGGACTGCAATATTGACCAGCTTCTGAAAATGAATATACCGACAGAAGATAAAAGGTCCGTGTCCACTGTAAACAAGTACATTGGTATGATCTCCTCCCTTATGAACTGGGCGGTTAAGAACGGATATGTCTCTTCTAATCCTTTTGCTGGGATTAAGCTGAAAGAGAAGGTTCAGGCGCAGGATAAGAGACTCCCGTTTTCAGACGATGACCTTGTAGCTCTGTTCATCTCATCGATATTCACGGAAGGAAAGTGCAAGCACATCCGGGCTGAGTTTGGAGCCGGACGTTTCCATGGTTTGCATTCTTCCCCGTCGAGGGTAAAACCGACATCAAGCGGGCTGCGCCCCTGGCTTGCACGCTCAATAGCCTTTTCGAGTTCCGGCGCAACCAATGGCTGCAGTGTGGCGAGGAATGCCCATTGATCGGCAAAGGGAACGAGTTGTTCGTCCACGAAAACGCTTCTTCCTTGTTCGCGGGGTTTCTTTTGCAAAGGGAGCGCGATCAGGTTGCCGAAACCGCCCTTGGGCAACGTGTCTTGGTTGGGAAACAGGCGGTCATAACTGGCCAGCGACAACTGCCGGGTGCGATTACAGGTGTAGCTAATGAGCGCGACGCCAAGTTGTCTGGCTGAGCGGGCCGGAACCGGTTCGGCAAAGAAGATCCAGGCATGTGCACCGTTGCCGGACCGTGAAATTTCCAGTGCCGCCGCTATCGCCAATTCCTCGCAGGATTGGATGAAGGACTTGGCGTCTTCCCTCCAGTCGGATTCGTCGAAATCGACAGCGAGAAAAAAACAGGTATCATCCACCAACAGAGGATACACTCCGATGGTGTGCTTTCCAGCCAAATGATCATAGAGCACTTGATCGGTCAGCGGTTGGAGTAATCGGTGTGCACAGACGCCGCATTTGACTTTCCGTTTATGGCAAATTTCGGGCTTCCACTCGTTGCCGCAAACCGGTGAATATCCGCAAGTACCCTTGGCCGATTCCCAGCGTCGGGGGTAGACATCCTCGCGTCCACGAAACAAACGGCGGAAAAGAGCAATTTTTTCCGGGGGAGTCAGTTGAGGGCTCGACGCGGGTGGCGCTGTTGCTGGAGAGGAGGGGGAGGGCTCCGCTGAAACCTCCTCCCAACTGATGCCATGGCTGGTCAGGAGTTTTTTCAGGCGGGCGTTTTCTCCTGCAAGACGCCTGCAGGTCGGACAACTGTTGCTTGTTTTCGCCGGCATCAATTCGCCCGGCAAAGTCCGGCCTTGACCAGCCTTGTCAGCAATGCCTTACCGATACCCGCACCGGCCAGCAGATCCTGATCGACTGCCAGCAATTCGGCTAGGGCCTGCTGTGCCATGGTCAATTCCCCTAAGCCCTTCAAGGGCAGCAGTTCCGAATCATCGTCTCCCAATTCCCCAGAGCTTACGGCCTTCAACCAGCCGATATAGAGGCTGCGCAGATCGCCCCGTAGCAGTTCCTCCCGGACGGGGGCAAGACAAGCCATCCAGCCCGTCTCTTCGACAAAATCAGAAGGATCAGAATCCTCTGTGTTCCCAAGACGTGACCAGGTCAGCAGCCAGTGGCGCGGCAGTTTTTCGGCTGTGAGATGCGAGTTTGTGCAAGATGTTGTGATTGTCTGTTTTTTGATAGCCTTCAAAGGGAGCCGCACCATGAAAAGCGATTTTCCCCAATTGGCAAGATACACATGGGCATCGAGAAAAAGGCGCATAAACTCAATGGAATCGCCTTTAAAATCACCCCAGTTGTATTCATTGACAAAACTGACCGGGGTGATTCGAGCCCGCGTGGAAACCGCCCGCAGATGGTCCATCTCCCGCGACGATAGGGGGCGGTCGATGGCAAGAAATTCGTCGTCCTGGTATTCGCTCATTGTGGTACCTCAGACTATTGCTGGCACATGATACTCCTATTCGTTTGGCCGGTACTGTTGGCAGCCGCAATTGGCAATTTATCGGAAATGGGCACATCAATCAATTTTTTCCCTGGCACATTATCTCAACACTATTTGGTCCAGCCGTTTCTTGTGTTTCTGCCTATCATGTATGCATCTCCCGAGTATCCGGAAAAAGCCGGGTTCCAGTCGTGGATCCGCAAATGGCCAAGTTCGTAAATGATCAATCACGTAATCGATACAATATAAAGGTATCTTCACCAGGTCGGTGTTCAAGGTAATGGTGCCTGTCTTCGAGCAACTTCCCCAACGGCGCTTCATCGGCTTGCCCGGAAGTTGGACATCAGATTCAAGTCGTAATGGGGTTGTAATCAGGGGGCAATGACGCAGGCGGTCCTGAAAGAGTAATTCAGCGTACGACTGGTACCAGTCTCGCATGGCTTGAGCAACAGACTCAGGTAGTTTCGGTGTGGGAACCTGGAGTTTGAAAAATCGACCAATCAACCGTACGGATGGATTGTCTGCATGATGTACGTGCAACCGGTATTGTAGGCCGGGATACAGGAGGGTTCGTTGCCTGGAAAATATCGTTTCTCAACACTGGAGTTTGGAGTTTCATTGTGCCATCGTGACGATGGCTTGACCATGAAACTCCAAACTCCAGACAATTCTCAATGAAACAGGCAATTATACCGCACGCTTCAGGGGTATGGAGGGGCCTGGATGCGGAAGTTTTTGTCTGGTAGTCACAGCGGCCAGTTCTGAATCGTGATTAAGGATGAGCAAATGAGGGGCCGATAAACGTGTCTTTTTAATATATTTACACCCAATCCTCGTGAACTCCGAAAGTCTTCTGTTGGCTTGGTTGAGGTCGACCGAAGTCAGCTTGGCCTCATAAAGTATCGCCCAGAGATCGGCGCCGCTGAAATTCGCCCCACTCAGATTGGTCCAGCTGAGATTGGTGTAGAAAAGATACGTGTGGCGAAAATTTGCACCACTTAGATCCGCACCCCGAAAATCCGTTCCGCAAAGATCGGCCTCGCTGAAATCGGCCCCGCTGAGATCGGCCCAACGTCGACTGAAGTCGAAGAGCTTCGCCCCGCTCAGGTCAGCCCCTCGCAGGCTTGCACCCCGGAAATCAGCCTCATGCAGATCGGCGCCCCGGAGGTAGGCTTTTTCCAAATGCGCATTTTGAAGCAGCACAGGTCGCTCCGGGTTGTTTTCTCTCCATTCGTTCCACTCCGTCATATTGCGCTTGGCGGAACACTCCATCAACAACTCGAATTGCTCGCGGCTATACCATGTGTTAACCTTCTGTTTTTTCGCCTCTATCGTGAGCATGTAGAACCTCCTGGATTGCTTGAGGGAAAATATCGATTTTTAAAGATCATTTTTTCTCTCAATAAGTTGCAGAAAAGGATAACTGACAATCAACAATCGCTTTGGTTATATTTATAACAATATATGTACCATATTGTTATTTTTGGTTAAAAATATTTTATCTACATGTATATATTATATATTTTATGTATGCTGCGGTTCGCATTGAGGATGTGAACGATGCTGAAGGCTACTATCTTTACAAAAAAGAAGAGCAAAACTGTCGGTATTGCAGCGCAAAATTGTAGGGGTAGAAGGTGAAATGAAAATTTTGAAATTCGCCGCAGGGGAGCGTGTGCTTCGCAAAAAAAACTGAAATTGAGAAGTCGTGAGGCGTGAAAGCAATATAGATTTTTTTTCAAGAAAAGAGACAGGATTGACGGGGCCTGCCGAGGAGCGGGAAAGGGGACGCTGAAAGCTTGGGAACTGGCGACAGAGAAGAACGGCGCGACTTTTAGGAGATCAGGGGGATGCTTCCTTCAGGCGTTCAGTGCGGTGGCGGCATCATAAGATGGGTGTTACTGACCGCCCATATGGAGCCATTTGATGATCGCCGTAATGGCGCCACTTTCCCTCTTTTCCTTCTTGGACTTTTCGACAACTGGGCTTGCGGAACCGCGGGCTATGGCCTGAACAGCAACGGATGGGCGACCATGCAGGAACGGCAACCGGGAAGCGGAGCAAAGAGAAAAAACGAGTCGCCAGGGATCCGGAGGACGCTGCAACCGAGGCGGGCCGGCGGTGGCAAGCGGCCGGCCCGGCAAACCGGGAACATCCCTATCTTGCCGGCAAGGGACTCGACGGCCGGGGACTCCGCCAGGAAGGCAACCTGCTGCTGGTGCCGATGTGCGACGGGGAGGGGGCGGTTCGCTCCCTGCAGACGATCAGCGCCGAGGGGCGGAAGCTGTTTTTGAAGGGCGGCGCGGTTACCGGCCTGTACTGCCCTATCGGCGATATCCGGGAATCAGGAAAATCGGTGTGCGTGGTCGAGGGCTGGGCCACCGGAGCCGCCATCCATGCCGCTGGCGGATATCCGGTGGCGGTAGCCTTCTCCGCCGGCAATCTGGCACAGGTGGCCGGGATCATCCGTGCCAAGCTCCCCGGGTGCCGGCTCATTCTTTGCGCCGACGATGATTGTTTCCTGGAGAAAGCCAACAACCCGGGGATCAGAACGGCGGAGTTGATCCGGGCTTTATGCGACGATGATGAAAAGGCATGGCCGACGTTCAACCGGGGCAATCCCATCACGCCCCGGCAACTGGCCAACAAGTTGAAAGGGTACGGCATCAACAGCACCACCCTGCGCTTCCGCCATGCCGGCCTGGCCAAAGGCTATGAAAGAAAACAATTCGAGGAGGCGTTTTCCCGGTATATACCATCAGAGGGTGGGGTTTTATCCGTAACAGCGTAACAATGACAGAAAAATGATAGGTTACGGCGTAACACCTTCCGTAACGTAACGGATGGTTACCGTAACAAGAGGGATGGCGGAACAACCCGGTGAGGATGGGCATGTTACGGATAAAGCAGGGTGTTACGGTAACGGTTACGGGTAGCCCGCATTGTATATGTCTGCAACTTCGTTTTTGTTACGCTGTTACGGATAGA
>JBFWIP010000005.1:0-60488 GCA_050255935.1 Desulfobulbus sp. | reverse complement strand
GGCGCGCGCCCCGGCAGGCCGGACAGCCCTGCTCGGTCATGAAGCCTTCGATTTCCTCGCGCAGACGGGAAGAGGTGGTCTCGCGGAAGAGGCGGTTGAGGCGGGGGACGATGCCCTCAAAGGGCAGCTGCGACACCAGGCTGCGCTTGCCCCGGGTATGGGTGAATTCCAGTTTCTCCTTGCCTGTGCCGTGGAGCAACCCTTTTCTGACCTTGGCCGGCAGGTCGGCAAAGGGGGTGGCCGGGTCGAAGCGAAAGTGGCGGGCAAAGGCCTCGATCCAGTTGTCGGCCTGGGTGGAGAGCCTCCGCCGGGTCCAGGGAACAACGGCCCCTTCCAGCAGTGAGAGCGAATCGTCCGGGACGATCAGCTGTTCGTCGATGAACTGGTTGATGCCCAGGCCGCTGCAGACCGGGCAGGCACCCTGCGGGTTGTTGAAGGAAAACAGCTGGGTCGAGAGTTCCGGAACCGAGATGCCGCATTGGTGGCAGGCCGCGGATTCGCTGAACAGCACTTCCTCGCCGGTGTCGGGAAAGTTGGCGAGCATGGTGCCGCCGCCCAGGGCCACCGCGGTGCTCACCGACTCATCCAGGCGCCTGCGGATGGAGGGCTTGATCACCAGCCGGTCCACCACCGCCTCGATGGAGTGGTACTTGTTTTTTTCGAGCGCGATTTCCTCGTTCAGCTGCCGGATCTCGCCGTCAACCCGCACGCGCACGAATCCCTCCTTGCGCAGCCGCTGGAAGACCTGCTCGTGCTGGCCTTTTTTTCGGGCCACCAGGGGCGCGAGCAGGATCATTTTCTCGCCTTCCTGACGGCTCAACAACGATTCGATCATGTCGTGGATCGACTGGGACCGGATCGGTTGGCCGCAGTGCGGGCAGTGTGGCTGGCCGGCACGGGCAAAAAGCAGGCGGAGGTGGTCGTAGATCTCGGTGACCGTGCCCACGGTGGAGCGGGGATTGCGGCTGGTGGTCTTCTGCTCGATGGAGACCGCCGGGGACAAGCCTTCGAGCAGGTCGACGTCGGGTTTGTCCATCTGGCCCAAGAACTGGCGGGCATAGGTGGAGAGCGATTCCACGTAGCGCCGTTGCCCCTCGGCATAGAGGGTGTCAAAGGCCAGGGTCGATTTTCCCGATCCGGACAGGCCGGTAAAGACGATCAGTTTGTTGCGCGGCAGGTCAACCGAGATGTTTTTCAGGTTGTGCATGCGGGCGCCGCGGATGCGAAGGTATTGCGGTTCCATGGAGTGTTAGAGCGCTTGAGAAACGGACGTGAACCGGTTGCTGCGGCGGAAATCGCAACGGCGAACGGCGGCGGTGCGGTGCGGTATGGTTGCGGTGGACCGCCATGTACGTCCCGGAGGGACAAATTCGTTTACCATGGCCTACGCCTATGGTAGATTGCCGCATACTTGTAGCCATGATCCCTTAACAATCAATACCACAAAGATTCCGCCATGTATTTTCAGGACATCATTGCCACCTTGAACAGCTATTGGGCATCCAACGGTTGTGTCGTCATGCAACCCTATGACATGGAAGTCGGTGCCGGCACCTTTCATCCCGCCACCCTGCTGCGCGCACTGGGGCCCGAGCCGTGGAAGGCGGCCTATGTCCAGCCCTCGCGCCGTCCCACCGACGGCCGTTATGGCGAGAATCCCAACCGGCTGCAGCACTACTACCAGTACCAGGTGGTGATCAAGCCCTCGCCCAAGGATGTGCAGGCCATGTACCTGGAAAGCCTGGAGCGGTTCGGGCTCAACCTGCTCGAGCACGACATCCGTTTCGTCGAGGACGACTGGGAGTCACCCACCCTTGGCGCCTGGGGCTTGGGATGGGAGGTATGGCTCGACGGCATGGAGATCACCCAGTTCACCTACTTCCAGCAGGCCGGTTCGGTGGACCTCAAACCGATCACTGTGGAGATCACCTACGGCCTGGAACGGATCGCCATGTACCTGCAAAAGGTCGATTCGGTCTATGACATCGCCTGGAACGAGCACGTGACCTACGGCGAGATCTTCCATCAGGCCGAAGTCGAGTTCTCGACCTTCAATTTCGAGGAGGCCAATGTCGGCGATCTCACCGTCGCTTTTGACAATTACGAACGCGAGGCATTGAAGTTGGTGGAAAAAGGGTTGATTCTGCCCGGCTACGACTACTGCCTCAAGTGTTCCCATACCTTCAACCTGCTCGACGCCCGCAAGGCCATCAGCGTGGCCGAGCGGACCCGCTACATCGGCCGGATCCGCAATATCGCCCGCCAGGTGGCGCAGCGCTATGTCGAACAGCGTGCCGCCATGGGGCACCCGTTACTCAAGGAAATCGCCTGAGAGAGAAGTACCCGGGCGCAACCAGGTTACCCTGCCCGGAAAAAACGGGAAAAATGTAAAAATTTTCTGGCGTTTCATGCTGCTTTGCTGTAATAGAGGGGATGGTTCGTATTTATAGGTCATCCCTTTTTTGCTTCCTGAAATCGGCAAAACAGTTCGAGTATCTGTGGTACATCTGCACTTGAGTTCCTTCCCGCACTTTCTCCTGTTCGAACGTCCTAACTACGCCTGCCGTTTTCATTGTCTTCAGTTTTTGCTTGCTGAATGAAGGGGCGAAACGGTTGCATCGCTTTTTTTCTTCAAGCCCTTTGGGGCGGTGATCGTTTGCCCTTTGTCCTGCGTTTCCCGGCTTGTTCACTCCCTGTTGTCATGATGAATATTCTGCCGGCCGGCTGCCCTTGTGCCGCCACCGGTGCTGCGCCTGCTTTTCCCACTTCCAGGGGGAAAAGGGTGCTTCTTGTGGAGTGATCTCCGGAATGTTCTGCTCTTCTTTTTCTTCCCTTGCGCCTTTCTGGCCTGCGCTCACCCTCCCCAGCCCTAGTTTTCGTCCGGGCCGATCGGTTTCCCTTGCGATTTCGGCCGACGGTGGATCGGACCCGGCAGGGGGGATGAGGTGTTGTCTGGGCGGCCTTTGATGAGGGAGAAGAACGGTTATGGTCATGATTGGTGATTTTTTTGGGTTTGAGCAATGGTCTCGTTCTGGTCTTTCCTGTCAATGGGGAGTGGAAATAGGGCGGTACAGCGAAAACCCCATATTGAAAAGGCCGCTAACAGGCCGCATTGTTTGGTAGTGAAACACAAGGAGGAACGGCAATGGCAGAGGGAACAGTGAAATGGTTTAATGATGCCAAGGGGTTTGGCTTTATTCAGCAGGACGGCGGCAAAGATGTCTTTGTCCACTATTCCGCTATCCAGGGGCAGGGATTCAAATCCCTGAAAGAAGGCGAGCGGGTGCAATTTGAAGTGGTCAGTGGTGCCAAGGGGCCGGCCGCGGAAAAAGTGACCAAGATCTGAAAAATTAATTTATCGAACAAAGGCACGCCGTTCCCGTTTGGGAGGCGTGCTTTTTTTTTGCCGATTGTTTGTTGTGCTCTTCAGTGCGCTGTTTTCGTGAATTGGGTGGTTGGGGCGGGTTCCGATTGCGCCGCCAGCCATTTGAGATACTCGGTGAAAATTTCCGGTTGGAGTTGCTGGAGTCGTTGCCGGGCCGAGACCATTTTTGCATGGTCGTTTTGGTGTCGTGCCTGTTCAGCCTGCCGGAGCAGGGCATGCGCCCGGATTGCCGGGGTGTCCGGTGGATTTTCCGGCTCGACCAGGGGGATAAGGCCGTAAAGAAATCCATGGATCGGAGCTAATTCCGGGCCGAACCGGGTGATCAGCTCGGCAAGAGGCCGATTGTACAATGCATGGGCGGGCATGCGTTCCGGGGCAATCAGCAGGGCGGTGGCATACAGTGCGTTGGCCAGTTCCTGCCGCCCCTGCCGCCACAGGGTGCCGGCCAGAAAAGCGACCAGGATCCCCTGCCCGGGAAAAGCCTTGATTTGTTGGCGCAACAGCCGCTCGGCGTTGACGTGATCGCCCAACTGTAGATGCAGGTATCCGGTGCTCAGGTCAGGTTCAATGAAATCAAGCCCCGCTTTATCCATCCGTGTCAGTAAAGAGCGGATCAGGGTTGTGCGGAGGGTGTGTTCGGCCTCGTTGGAATGAAACCTCTGTTCATTGATCGCTTGCCAGAGCAGCAGGAGGCCCGCCGGATGGGGAAGTTGTTCAACCCGGTTGAGAAGATCTTCCCAAAAACACGAGGAGTCGAGCCCGTCCCGTGCGGCGGCGTGCTCGGGCACGGCGGCCAGTACGCGGTTGAAATGCGCTTTTGCCGGGTCAAATTGCAATTCGGCCAGACAGGCGTAACCGTTGCTGACCTCGATGAGATCCCATTGAAAGAGGTTAAGTTGCATGGTGAGAGGCGTGGGCCGGCCGCATTATCCGTACCGAAGCGCTGTAAACAGGGGCGGCCGGCTTTGTCCCAAGCCCCGCCGCCCCTGTTTTCCGATTCAGTCGAGGATGCGAACCGCCCCCTGGTCGGCCGATGCGGCAAAGCGGGCATAGATCTGCAGCGCCTTGGACACCGCACGATTTCGATTCGGGGTAAAGGCTTCCGCGCCCCGGGCCGCCTCTTCGACCCGGCGGGCCGCCATTTCCTCGTCGCTGATCAACAGGGAAATGGAACGTTCGGGGATGTTGATGTCGATTTTGTCCCCTTCGCGCACCAGGGCGATGGCACCGCCGCTGGCCGCCTCGGGAGAGACGTGACCGATGGAAAGGCCCGAGGTGCCCCCGGAGAAGCGGCCGTCGGTGACCAGGGCGCATTCGGCGCCGAGATGGCGTGATTTCAGGTACGAGGTCGGATAGAGCATTTCCTGCATGCCCGGCCCGCCCTTGGGGCCTTCGTAGAGGATGAAGACCACGTCGCCGGCCTCGACCGAACCGTCGAGAATGCCCTCGCAGGCCTCTTCCTGGGAATGGTAGACCTTGGCTTTGCCGGTGAAATGGAGGATGGAGGCGTCGACCCCGGCAGTCTTGACGATACACCCCTTTTCGGCAATGTTGCCGTACAATACCGCCAGGCCGCCGTCCTTGGAGTAACCGTGGTCAAGATCGCGGATGCAGCCGCCCCGGCGGTCGGTATCCAGTTCGGGATACAAGGTGTTCTGCGACCCCAGTTCCAGGTTGCGGACCCCGGCAGGAGCGCTGCGGTACAGGGACTTGGCCGCCTCGGTGGCACCCGGCCGCGTGATGTCGTATTGCTCCAGGGCCTGGGCCAGGGTCAGGCCGTCGACCCGCTTGACGTCGGTGTCGATCAGTCCGGCCCGGTCGAGTTCCCCGAGAATGCCGAGGATGCCGCCGGCCCGGTTGACGTCTTCCACGTGGTAGGAAGAACTGGGGGCGACCTTGCAGAGGTTGGGGACACGGCGCGAGAGGGCATCGATATCCTTCATGGTGAAGTCGACCCCGGCTTCAAAGGCCACGGCAAGGATGTGGAGCACGGTGTTGGTCGAGCCGCCCATGGCGATATCCAGGGCCATGGCATTGAGAAAGGCGGCCTTGCTCGCAATGGAACGCGGGAGCACGCTGGCGTCGCCCCGGTCGTACCAGGCCCCGCACATGGCGACAATCCGCTCCGCGGCCCTGTCGAACAGTGCCAGGCGGGCGGCATGGGTCGCGACCACGGTGCCGTTGCCCGGCAGGGCCAGGCCGATGGCCTCGTTGAGGCAGTTCATCGAGTTGGCGGTGAACATGCCCGAGCAGGAGCCGCAGGTCGGGCAGGCCGCACGTTCGACTTCGGCCACCTCCGCGTCGCTCACGCTTTTGTCGCCGGCCATGATCATGGCGTCGATCAGGTCAAGCGACTTGCCGCCGACCCGTCCGGCCTCCATCGGCCCGCCGGAGACAAAGATCGCCGGGATGTTGAGCCGCATCGCCGCCATCAGCATGCCGGGGGTGATCTTGTCGCAGTTGGAGATGCAGACCATGGCATCTGCCTTGTGGGCATTGCACATGTACTCCACCGAGTCGGCGATCAGGTCGCGCGAGGGCAGGGAGTAGAGCATGCCGTCGTGGCCCATGGCAATGCCGTCGTCGATGGCGATGGTGTTGAATTCGGCGGCAAAGCAGCCCAGGCTTTCGATCCTGGCCTTCACCCGTTGGCCGATCGCGTGCAGGTGGACATGGCCGGGCACGAACTGGGTGAAGGAGTTGACCACCGCGATCACCGGCTTGCCGATCTGTTCCTCCCGCATGCCGTTGGCACGCCAGAGGGCACGGGCCCCAGCCATTCTTCTTCCTTCCGTCGTCGCCGCGCTCCGCAGTGGATTCGCCATCTCCTCACCTCTATGAACGTATCTGTTTTTTTTCTTGTCTTTTACCGCTTAAGCGATAGAACCTATACACATGAGTTTGTCAATTCTATACTGGTAGGCGCCATGAAACAACAGGAGATTAACTACTGGATCACGGCCATGCTCAATAAGCATGCTCGGGTATCCGATCTCAACATCACCGTGGGCAAGACCCTGCAGGTGGAAAGCGACGGTGTTCTGGTACCGGTTGACGTCGAGCCGCCGGTCGCCGAACTGACCCCCTTCCAAACAGAGGTTTTCGCCCTCAACCTGATCGGTGGCAGCCGCCGATTGCTGCGTGATTTGGTGTCCAAGGGGTCCTGCGATCTCTCCTATTCCCTGGATGACAAGGTCCGTTTCAGGGTCAATATTTTTTCCCAGAAGGGCTATTATTCGACTGTTCTCAGGAAGCTGGAGACCACGATCCCTTCGATAAAAAATTTCAATTTTCCCGATGCGTTCAGCAAGATGGCCCAGGAGGTCAACGGCCTGATCCTGTTCACCGGGGCCACCGGTACGGGAAAGACCACCTCCATGGCCGCGATCCTCAACCGGATCAACGAGGAGCGGCCGGTCCATATCGTGACCCTGGAGGATCCGATCGAGTATGTCCACCCGCACAAGAAGGCAACCTTCAACCAGCGGGAAATGGGCGATGACTTCGACACCTTTGCCAGCGGCCTGCGCGCGGCCCTGCGCCAGGCGCCCAAAGTCATTCTCGTGGGGGAGATCCGCGACCGTGAAACCCTGGAGATCGCCCTGACCGCGGCTGAAACCGGTCACGTGGTTTTCTCCACCCTGCATACCATCGATACCGGCCAGACGATCAACCGTATCCTCGGTATGTTTGAGCAGGACGAGCAGCCGCAGGTGCGCAACCGTCTGGCCGATACCATCCGCTGGGTCGTCAGCCAGCGCCTGTTGCCGCGTATCGGCGGAGGCCGGGTGGCGGCCCTGGAAATCCTCTGCACCAGTCTGCGGGTGCGTGATCTGATTATCAACGGCGAAACCGAGGAAAAAACCTTCTACAATGTGGTGAAGGAAGGTTCGACCCGGGATATGCGTACCTTTGATCAGCATTTGCTCGAGCTCTTCGAGACCGGATTGATCACCGAGGAGTCGGCCCTGCTCTTTGCTTCGCATCGCAGCGAGATCAAGCGGGGCATGGATACGGTCAAGGCCGCCCGCGGTGAGCGGACTTCCACCATCGACAACCTGAAGATGGAACAGGAAGAAGAGGATCCGTATCGGCGTTGGTAACGTCCCTTGCTTTGCAACTCTCTGTTCTTTTCTGCAACAGCGTGCCGTTATCGTCCATCTTCCTTCCTGACCATCGGTTTATCCTCCGGACCAAGGAGTTGCCATGTTGACCCAATGCCCCTTTTGCCAGCAACCGCTTCGTTTCACCGATGAACAGACTACCCGCCTTGAGCATGCCCTGTCGAAGCTGGCACCGGGAAAATTATTGCAGTTGAAGTGTCCCCTCTGCCGGGAAACAATCGGTCTGGATAAAAGCGGCCTGCCGCCACAGGCACCTGCCGCCCGCATTGCCCCCCCTCCTCCGCCCTCCCTTGATTGGCTGCAATCCGGTCTTTTTCAGGGCGAGGAAAAGGTGGAGGATGTCCCCATGGCCCTGGTGCTGCATCGGCCCGGTGAGCAGCGGCAGCGGATCGGTGAGGCCCTGGAGGCGGTCGGTTACCAGGTCTTTATGAGCGAAAGCACGGCAGATGCCCAGGAGCGGATGCGGTTCGTCAATTTTTCCTGCATCGCCTTTGAGGCCGATATGGAGGGCGGTGTGGGACGCTCCGCCTTCCATGCCCATATGCGAAGCTTGCCCATGGACCGGCGGCGCTATATTTTTTATATTCTTTTGGGCAATTCCTTTCATACCCTCTATGACCTGGAGGCACTGGCCGATAGCGCCAACCTTATCGTCAACACAAAAGACCTGCCCCATCTCGATGTCATTCTCCGCAAAGCAATTCCCGCCTACGAGGAGTTGTTTGGAGCCTTCCTCGAAGAGTTGGAAGCCTACGGAAGACACTGATTCCCCCGGAAGCGCCGTATTCATCTGCCACGGCGTTCCGCTGCGGTTTCGGGCCTGTCCGGCCCTGTCGAAGAAATACCTTTTTTCAAGAGGAAACAGTTGTTTTTCGACAAAATCTCTGGTAAACAAATTACCTTTACTAACTTAAGCGAACAAGATCTCCTTTTTCGCCGTATCGACCACTTATCAAAGACCTCTACCGGTCACCACAGGAACATTTCATGACAAATAACGGAACTCAACCCGCTTTTGCGGCAGATGAAACCAGCTTTGAAGAACTGAGCTTTGCGGAACTGTTTGAACAGGAGAACAACAACACCGTGATCAATGTCGGTGAAGTTGCCATGGGAACAGTTGTTGGGCTGAGCAACGACGCTGTTCTGATTGATGTCGGCGACAAGGCGGAAAGCTACATTTCGCTTGCTGAATTTCGCCACGAGGACCCGGACCGGGAAATCAAGATCGGCGATCAATTTGAAGTCTTCATCGAGAAACGCAAGGATGAAGGCGGATTGCTGCTCTCCCGTGAAAAAGCCATCGCAATCAAGGTATGGGAGCAGATTGCCAAGATTCAGGAAGAAGACGGGACCATTGAGGGCCGTATCGAGAACCGGGTCAAGGGCGGCATGTCGGTTGATATCGGTGTTCCCGCTTTCTTGCCCTACTCGCAGATTGATTTGCGTCCGGTGAAGGATCTGGACGGTTTGATTGGGGAAACCTTTGAATTCAAGATCCTCAAGTTCAACCGCAAACGTAACAACGTGGTCATCTCCCGCCGCGCCATCCTCGAGAGTCAGCGTAGCGCGCTTCGTGAACAGATGCGGACCTCGCTCCAGGAGGGGCAGATCATCCGTGGTGCCATCACCAACATCACCGATTATGGTCTGTTCATCGATCTGGGAGGCATGGACGGCCTTTGCCACATCACCGACCTGTCCTGGGGCCGGGTTTCCCATCCGTCCAAATTGTACAGTGTGGGTGAGGAGATCGAGGTCAAGATCCTCAAGTACGACAAGGATTCCGATCGTGTTTCCCTGGGTGTCAAGCAGCTCAAATCCGATCCCTGGGAGCGGGTACCAGAGCAGTATGCACCGGGTTCACGGGTTAAGGGCAAGGTCGTTTCCATTACCGATTACGGCGTGTTTGTCGAGTTGGAAGAAGGCGTGGAGGGGCTGGTCCATATCTCCGAGATGAGCTGGTCGAAAAAACCGCGTCATCCTTCCAAGATTGTCGGTGTGGGCGAGGAAATCGAGGTTCAGGTCCTCAAGGTCGAAGCCGATACCAAGCGTATCTCCCTGGGGATGAAACAGCTCCAGCCCAACCCCTGGGATGTGGTTGAGGAGAGCTATCCTGTTGGATCGGTTATCGAAGGAAAAATCAAGAATATCACCGACTTTGGTATTTTTATCGGTATCGAGGAAGGAATCGACGGCCTGATTCACGTTTCCGATCTTTCCTGGACCGAGCGGATCAAGCATCCCTCCGAGAAGTATACCAAGGGTGAAACCATTCAGGCGGTCGTGCTCAAGATCGACAAGGAAAACGAGCGGTTTTCCCTGGGGGTCAAACAGCTTGAACCGGATCCGTGGCAGGCTGCCGCCAGCAACTATCCGATCGGCTCCACTGTTGAGGGCACCATCACCAACGTGACCGACTTCGGTGTCTTTGTCCAGCTGGAAGAGGGTATTGAGGGATTGGTCCATGTTTCCGAGATCTCCAAGGACAAGGTCAAAACTCCCGTGGGCATGTTCAATGTCAACGACACCTTGAAAGCCATGGTGATCAATGTCTCCGCTGATGACCGCAAGATCGGCTTGTCAGTCAAGGCTCTCCAGGAAAAGGACGACAACAACGGTGCCGTTCCTGAAGAGTATCTCCAGTCCACGCAGAGCGACGGCCCCTCCACCATCGGAGATCTGCTGAAAGCCGCCGCTGGTGAGGACATCAATAAATAAGTAAACATTTTCACCCTTAATGGAAGGAACGGGTGTTTCATCAGTCGGGCTCTCCCGGATTGATGAAACGCCCTTTCTATTACCCGCAAGCGGAAACGGTATGCGTTTCTGCCGATACGGTTGATTAAAAAGGAAAGGTAAGCATGCTTAAGCGTGAATTGGTCAATCAAGTTGCCGAACAGCTTGGTGACTATTATAAGCAAGATATAGCACAGGCTGTTGAAATCATTCTTGAAGAGATATCGCAGGCACTAGCTGAAGAGAGAAGGGTGGAAATCCGGGGATTTGGAAGTTTTTCCGTGCGCACTCGCAAGCCGCGCACCACCAAAAATCCGAAAACCGGCAAGATGATGAATATTCCTGCTCGCAAGACCCTGCATTTCACCATGAGCAAGTCCCTTAAGGAAGTATTGATCGACGAAGTCGACTGATCGGGTCTTTTGTCCAGGCACCAAGACCGGCCCCTCAAGGGGTTCGGTCTTTTTTTATTGTTATTGTCGAGGAACGCCTCGAGGCTGTTTTTTTAGGGGGAGAGGAGGAGGGGAAAACCGGTTGATGGGGGATTCGTTGGAAAGTGGTCATCCGGAAAAGGACTTTTCGGCCAATTTTCCCGCCCCTTATGTATTGACCTCCCGGAGCAAGATGAAGAGGTCACGACAGGAGGTCTAGAGGAAGGCCTCGATATTCCCCTTGCCGTGGCGGAGAATTTCCGGTTGCTCGCTGAGCAATGAGATGACGGATGAAGGCTCGGGAATGATTTCGCCGCTGTCGATGATCAAATCGACCTGTTTTCCGAAAAGAAGGTCAACATCATCGGCGGTGCACACCCGAAGCCCATCGTCGTCTTCCGGCTGGGCGCTGGTGTTGAGAACCGGATTGCCGAGTTCTTCGATGATCGCCAGGCAGACCGGATGGTTGGGGACTCGGATTCCCACGGTTTTCTGCTTGGTAAGCATGATTTTGGGGACCAGTTTTGTGCCGGAGAGAACGAATGTATAGGGACCGGGCAGATTCTTGCGCATCAGCCGATAGGCGGTGTTGCCAACGTGACCGTATTGGCTGATGTCGGTGAGCGAATCACACATGAACGTGAACGGCTTGTCCTTGGGACGATGTTTGATCTGGTACACACGTTTGACCGCTTTCTGGTTGAAGATATCACAGCCGATGCCGTACATCGTGTCCGTCGGATAGCAGATCACTCCACCGTGTCGGAGAACTTCCGCGGCTTGGGCGATCAGGCGTGCTTGAGGGTTGTGGGGGTTGATCGAAAGGATTTTAGCCATGGAACCGGTGTTGAGGATTGGGGTTTTCAGGTGCAGGTTCGTTGCATGTTGCCTTGATTGCAGGAATCGTTGTCGGAAAAGGCGTCCCCCTATGGGGCAATCACGTAGTAAAGCAGGATCAGGACCTGTTTGCCACCGGTTTTTTTCTTACGCACATATTTCTTTTTAGGTGGCAACATGATAGAGAATAACTATTCTTCTGTCTCAATCCCCAACCCCAGGATTCCTCAAACCTCAGGACGGATGTAGCCCCGGTCCCCTTCAATAAGGGGCGCGGAAAAAATAATTATCCAATTTTGCCTGTCTTTCGCACTGTTACGACTTTGCTTCATGTCATGAAGCGGCTTGTGTCCGGAGCGAAATCCAGCGCATTATCAGAATACTTATTTTTTTCCCGACCCTGAAAACCGAACTGAGCATGGCCTGTTTTGGTTGTACGATCACTTTTTTCGTTCTCGGACCCGTTTGGGAACGGCCTCTTACATTGATGGCGAGCTTGGCAGAAGTGCCATTAGCAAGGATAACGCAATGCCGGGAACGAGTTTCCCGTTTTTTACTCCAGCAGATGAGGAGAACACATGCAGCAACAAACTATACCCATGGCCCTGACTTTTGACGATGTCCTTCTGGTACCGGGGGCTTCCGAGGTGTTGCCCTCCGAGGTGTCCTTGAAGACACGTTTGACCGATACCATCAATATTCAGGCGCCGTTACTCAGCGCGGCCATGGATACGGTCACCGAACATCAAACCGCCATTGCCATGGCAAGGGAAGGCGGCATTGGTATTATTCACAAGAACATGAGTATTGAGCAACAGGCCCGGGAGGTCGAGCGGGTGAAAAAGTCGGAGTCCGGAATGATTGCCGACCCGATTACCGTTTCACCGTATCAGAGTGTGGCCGAGGTGCAGCAGATCATGCGTACCTACCGGATCTCGGGTTTGCCGGTCATTGACGACAACAAGTTGGTGGGCATCGTCACCAACCGGGACCTGCGTTTCGTCTCCGATGATGGGCTGCGGGTCAACGATGTGATGACCTCCAAGAACCTGGTCACTGCCCCGGTCGGTATTGATCTCCCCCATTGCAAGGCCCTTCTTCATGAACATCGGATCGAAAAACTGTTGATTGTCGATGACAACGGCCGGTTGAAGGGGCTGATCACCATCAAGGATATCGAAAAGATCAGGCAGTACCCCAATGCTGCCAAGGATAGTTACGGACGTCTGCTCGCCGGTGCCGCTCTGGGCGTCAGCCCGGATATGCTGCCGAGAACCGAGGCCTTGGTCAAGGCAAAGGTCGATGTGGTGGTGCTTGATTCGGCGCATGGCCATTCCGCCGGTATTTTGCGGGCGTTGCAGGAAATCAAGGCCCATTATCCTGATCTGCCGGTTATTGCCGGCAATATTGCCACCGCCGAGGCGACCGAGGCCCTGATCAAGTCCGGAGTCAATGCGGTCAAGGTCGGTGTCGGACCGGGATCGATCTGTACCACCCGTATCGTCGCCGGTGTGGGCGTGCCCCAGCTGACTGCCCTGCAAAACTGTGTGGAAGCGGCTTCCAGGCATGGTATCCCGGTCATCGCCGATGGCGGCATCAAATTTTCCGGGGATATCTGCAAGGCGCTCGGCATTGGTGCCGACTCGGTCATGATCGGCTCCCTTTTTGCCGGAACCGATGAGACACCGGGAGAAACCTTCCTCTATCAAGGGCGAAAGTACAAAGGTTACCGGGGCATGGGTTCCATCGGTGCAATGAAGGAAGGGTCCAGCGACCGGTACTTCCAGGATCGGGAGAGCAGCAAGCTGGTTCCCGAGGGCATTGAAGGCAAGGTCCCTTATCGTGGGCCAATCTCCGAAATGATTTATCAGTTGCTTGGCGGTTTGCGCTCCGGTATGGGCTATGCCGGTGCCGCCACCATCGACGAACTGCACCGGAAAGCCCGCTTTGTTCAGATCTCCACCGCCGGCCTGCGTGAATCCCATGTTCATGATGTCATCATTACCAAGGAAGCGCCGAACTACCGGACCGAAGGTTTATAATTTTTTGCCCTTGAATCCCTCTTGTACAGGTAGCCATGTCCACACATACACAGAAAATCATCATCCTTGACTTCGGTTCGCAGACGACCCAACTGATCGCCCGCCGTATTCGCGAACAGAAGGTGTACAGCGAGATCCATCCCTATACCCTGGAACTTGAGCGGCTCAAGGCCATGCAACCCACCGGGATTATTCTCTCCGGTGGCCCGGCGAGTGTCTATGACGAGGACGCGCCGATCAGCGACCCGGGACTGTATGATCTCGGCGTCCCGGTGCTCGGGATCTGTTACGGAGCCCAGTTGATGACCGTGCAGCAGGGCGGCCGGGTGGAACGGGCGGAAAAACGTGAATTCGGCAAGGCCCAGCTCAATATCGAGTACACCGGCGGTCTGTTCGCCGGTATGGAAGTGGCGCCGGCCCATTATCAGGTCTGGATGAGCCATGGCGACCGGATCGAGGCGTTGGCCCCCGGATTTGTGGTCACCGCCACCAGCGGCCATTCCCCGTATGCGGCCATCCGCCACACCGACAAGCCTTTTGTCGGGGTACAGTTCCACCCCGAGGTGGCCCACACCCTTATCGGCACCGATATCCTGCGCAACTTCATTTTTGGCCTCTGCGGGTCTACGCCCGATTGGACCATGCATTCCTTCATCGATGCCACCGTGGCCGAAATCCGGGCCAGGGTCGGTTCCGATCACGTTATCTGCGCCCTCTCGGGCGGGGTGGATTCCTCCGTAGTCGCCGCCATGGTCCACCGGGCCATCGGCAATCAGTTGACCTGCATCCATGTCAACAACGGCCTGATGCGAACCGGCGAATCGGAAAGCGTGCTCCGTTTTTTCCGTGAAAAGACCGATCTCAACGTGATCGATATCGATGCCAGTGAATATTTCCTCAATGCCCTTGAGGGGGTGGCGGATCCCGAAGAAAAACGCAAACGTATCGGTTACGGTTTTATCGAAATTTTCGAGGCCGAAGCCCGGAAACTCGGCACTGTCCGTTACCTGGCCCAGGGAACGCTGTATCCGGATGTCATCGAATCGGTTGTCTTTCGCGGCAAGGCGCCGATCAAGTCGCATCATAATGTCGGTGGACTGCCCGAGCGGATGCAATTGGAGTTGATCGAGCCGCTTCGCGAATTGTTCAAGGATGAGGTGCGCGAACTCGGCCTGGAGCTGGGCCTGCCCGAGGAGGCCATTTACCGGCAGCCCTTTCCCGGACCGGGACTGGGTATCCGCATCATGGGCGCCATCACCGCCGAACGGTTGCGCATCCTCCGCCAGGCGGATGTGATCGTGCTCGAGGAAATGAAGGATAGCGGCTGGTACCGCAAGGTCTGGCAGTCCTTTGCCGTGCTCCTGCCGATCCAGACCGTGGGTGTCATGGGTGACGGCCGGACCTATGAGCATGTCATTGCCCTGCGCTGTGTGGACAGCCGTGATGCGATGACGGCTGATTGGTCGCATCTGCCCTATGAGCTTCTCGGGCGGATTTCGAACCGGATCATCAATGAAGTTCGCGGGGTGAACCGGGTTGTCTATGACATCTCCTCCAAGCCGCCATCGACCATTGAGTGGGAATAAACCAAAGGGTTGAGGGGGCCGTGATTGGTTTTGATTTTTTAAACTTTTTGTCGTTCCCGTCAACACATCGCGAAAACGATCCGTCAGGCTTCGCCGTGCTTTGTTTTTGCGATATGCGGATTCACGATTTTTGATTTTTTTACGAATTCATTAGATATTCATGCTTAAAACAGCCATTTACGTTGATGCTGAAAATATAAAAATGAGCGGCGGCTACGGCATGCGCTACGACGTGCTTGTCGATCTGTCCAACAACCAGACCTCGGTGATGCTGCGCGCCAACTGCTATTTGGCCGAGGATCACGAACGGACGCAACGCGACTCGGAATATCGGCAAAAGGTCTATTCCTATCACAATATCCTCAGACTGTGCGGGTTCAAGATCATCAAGAAATATGTTCGCCGTTTCAAGGACGAGGACGGCAACATCACCACCAAGGCCAACGCCGACATGGATCTTGCCATCGATGCCCTGTTGCAGGCCCGCAATCTCGACCGGATCATCCTGGTCACCGGCGACGGTGATTTTTTGCGCCTGATCATTGCCCTGCAGAACATGGGCTGCCGGGTGGAAGTGATAGGTTTCCATAACGTCAACAAGGAGTTGCGCGAAGTGGCCGATTCCTATATTTCCGGCTTCCTCGTTCCGGGGCTCCTGCCCATTTCCGGCAGCCACGGTGAAAACGGCGACCAGTGGCAGCGGGGCACGGTCGCCAACTTCAACCAGGAACGCGGCTTCGGCTTTTTTCGCTACTACCGGTTGCAGGATAATGGCCTGGAATCGGAAACCGTGTTTTTCCATCTTTCCAAATCGACCTTGGGCTCAGACCATTTTTTTCAGGAGCCGCATCGGATTTTCGAATTCCGGGTGGTGGAAAATCCGGCCAACGATAACCGCTCCGAGGCCTGGGACATCCGTCTGCTCAAGGAGGGATAACCATGGCGGCAGACCGGGAAATATTGCTTGCCGGGGACATCGGAGCCACCAAGACCGTGCTTGCCCTGTATGCGGGCTGGCCGGGCAGGCCGCTCAGGCAGCAGAGTTTTCGCAATGCCGATTATGTCGACTTCTGGCCGCTTGTGGAGGGCTTTCTCGACGACGGGGGCCTGCGGCCGGTCATCGCCTGCCTGGGTATTGCCGGACCGGTGACGGCGAACCGGGTGCACATGACCAACCTCAACTGGTCGATTGACGGTGAAGCGATGCGGCAGCGCTTCGGCCTGCGGCAGGTGCATCTGATCAACGACTTGGTGGCCACGGCGGTGGGGGCCGTGCATCTCCCGGAAACCGAACTCAAGGTCTTGAACCGGGGGCAAGCCCAAGCCAATGCCGTTCAGGCCGTTCTGGCTCCCGGAAGCGGTCTGGGCGAGAGCTTTCTGGTGCCCTGTGACGGCTCGTTTTTGCCCTGTGCCTCGGAAGGCGGGCATGCCAGTTTTGCTCCCAGAAACGAGCTGCAATCCGATCTACTCACCTTTATGCGCAGTAAACAGGAGCATGTGTCGGTAGAGCAAGTCTGTTCGGGTTTGGCCGTGCCCAGCCTTTTTGCCTTCATGGCAACCCGGTTTCCGGTGCCGGATTGGTTGCGCGACCAACTGCAGCAGGCCGTGGATCCCACCCCGGTCATTCTTGGTGCGGGGATGCGGGCGCTTCAGGATGACACCGCTTCTTGCGTGGTTGCCAGCCGGACGCTGCAACTCTTTTTGGATATCCTGGCCGACGAGGCCGCCAATCTGGTCCTGAAAACCCTGGCCTTTGGCGGACTTTTTCTTGGCGGTGGACTGTCGGCGCGGCTCCAGTCCTGCATCGATCCCAAAGCGTTCATGGCCGTTTTCTGCCGGGGTACCTATCGTGAGCGTCTGGCCGGGGTGCCGATCCGGATTATTCTCAATCCGGAAACAGCCCTGCTGGGCGCGGCTGCCTATGGCGCCGGCGCGGTAGTGCGTTAAGTCGCCGTTTTTGCGGCACCGGCTGCCTCCCTTTTGTCCCTCGCCTTGGGCCGATGTCGCCTTTTCTCCTTTCCCAGATCCTGGCCGCCATTGCCATCGGATTTGACCTGCTTTCCTTCCAGTTCAAGAACCGGCAGCAGATCATCGCTTGCCTGAGTGTCTCCTGCCTGTTGATTGCCACCCATTTTGTCCTGCTTGGCGTATGGACCGCCTCGGGACTGGCCCTGTTGGCCGCCGTCCGCCTGGTGGCGGGTTATCTGACCACCTCGAAGCGGGTGATGCTGCTCTTTGTGACCGTCTCCATCCTGGTCGCCGCGTTGACCTTTCATGGATTGTTGAGCGTCCTCAGTTGCCTGGGTGCGGTATGCGGGACGATCGGTTCCTTTTGCCGGGAGGACAAACATCTGCGCTTGGTGATGATGTGCGCCACCAGCCTGTGGCTGGTCCACAACATCCTGGCCGGCACCCCCACCGCCGTGCTCATGGAAGCCCTGTTCTTGTCCAGCAATCTGCTGGGATATTACCGCTTTTATCTGCGGCGGTAGGGGAGGGCGGTTTTAACGGTCTTGGTGAAGGGGCGGGAGATCCTGGAGCCGCAGATATATTTCCCGGCTGATCCAGGCATCGGTGGCCGCATATTGGATTTGCTGTTGCGTCAATTCCCGTTTGGCCCAGTTGGTGGTCCGGACCGATTTGGAGATACGGATAGCGCAGACCAGGGCGGCCAGGCCGCGGAGCCCCTGATCGCGGATTCCCCGCTGCCGGGCCATCCGCGCCAAGTCGATGAAGCCGCCGGGGGAAAAGGGGGTAATCGCCTGAAGGCTTTGCAGGTCAAAATCAGGGGCCACCCCGGCTTTGACAATGGATGGGTTGCCCAGGAGATCGATAATGGGCCCGGGAAGACCGGTGGACTGGAGTTGAAAGAGACAGACCGTGTCTGTGCCCGCCAGCTGCAGCAGACTGGGGTTGAACTTCTGTCCCTTTTTAAAGGCCGGTCGTGTTTCCGTATCGAATCCAAGCACCGTTTCCCCGTTCAGTAGGGCTGCCGCCTCCTTTGCCTCGGCAATGGTCCGCACCAGGAGAACCGGGCCCTGCCATTTTGCCAGTGGCAGTTCGTTAATCGCCTCCTTGCTGATTTTTTGGGCGCCGCTTTGGCGATTCTCCTGCCGTTCCTTGTTCAACAACACATCCTACCTCGATCTTGTAAAGTATCTCTTGTGGCCCGCCATGGACGGATGCCCTGATCTACCCCATTTCGTCCGTCCTGTCATGTTCTTTGCTTTTTTTCCGGGAGAAGCGTTTTTGACGGACATTTTTGCACAGGAGTAGGCGGTAGAGGTTTATTTCTATGCAATTGTGTAATAGGTTTGGTCGCTTGTTTACAAATATGAAGATATTGAAAGGGGAGTTAGCGGAAAAGGCGGATTGAAGTTACCGGTTGCAGCCTTACCCCGGATTGCTCATGAGACATTTTGCTCATCATCGGCTAGAAATCCAAAAATAAACAGAATCATGCAGCGCAAAAACAGACGTGTCGTCCCGTTGCAACAAAATGCTCACCTGCGGTCGGTCCAAGCGGTGGCATCTTCGGCAGTCTTTGGGCAGGGAATGGAGTTTCCTCTGATTTCTTGCCAAAAACTTCGAACTTAATATCGCCTGAACCGATGAGAAATGCGGCTTAACCGTGTCTTCGCAAGGTGTTCAGGGGGCACTGGATTGTGCATGGGCGGGTATGGGAATGTATCTTGCACAACCATTCCTATGCTCAGCCTTTTCGGGAAGAGCGATTTGTTGAAAAGTTGTCGCCACAACAAGCGGTATCAATGATTTTTAAGAATCCACCAAGATTGAGATGAAAACAATTCCCTCCTCCCGTTCCTATGTCGATGCGGCTAGTACTGCGGCCCTCGAGGTACAGGCACTCTATAATATTGTCAACTTGATTGGCTCGGCGGTGCATCTGGACACAACGCTGTCCTCGGTGCTCAAGGTGCTGCACGACAGCCTGCGCATGGAGCGGGCCACCCTGGCCCTTCTGGACGAGAGTGGTCACCACCTGACTATCCGCGCTTCCTACGGCCTGAGCGTGGAAGAGGAACAGCGCGGCGTCTACGGCCTCGACGAAGGGATCTATGGGCAGGTCTTCAGTACCGGATCCCCTTTTGTCGTTCCTGACGTCCACAGTGAACCTCTTTTTCTCAACCGGACCGGTTCCCGCCCCAAAATTTCCAAAACCACGATTTCGTTTATCGGCGTACCGGTGCTGCTTTCCGGGGTCCCGGTCGGCGTGCTCAGCGTGGACCGTCTTTTTGGCGCGGATATCTCCTTTGAAGAGGATGTCCGTTTTCTCACCGTATTGGCGACGTTGATCGCCCAGTTCCTCAGCCTCAATCGTGCCATTCGCCAGGATCGCGAACAACTGGTTCTCGAAAACCTCAGTCTCAAGGAAAAATTGCACGGGCGGTAC
Source organism: Desulfobulbus sp. (assembly GCA_050255935.1). Taxonomy (GTDB): domain Bacteria; phylum Desulfobacterota; class Desulfobulbia; order Desulfobulbales; family Desulfobulbaceae; genus Desulfobulbus. Next base: position 40,930 of record JBFWIP010000005.1, on the reverse strand, counting down.
CATCGTCATCAGATCATCGGCCAGTCCAAGGCCATGCAGGAGGTCTATTGGTCGATCGAACGGGTCGCCCCCTCGACCGCCACCGTGCTGCTGCTTGGCGAGTCCGGGACCGGCAAGGAACTGGTGGCCCGGGCGGTGCATGACGCCAGCCCACGCAAAAACGAGGCGTTTATCAAGGTCAACTGTGCCGCCTTGCCGGAGAATTTATTGGAAAGCGAACTGTTCGGTCATGAAAAGGGTGCGTTTACCGGTGCGGTGGTGGCCCGGATCGGGCGTTTTGAACAGGCGGACAGGGGAACGATCTTTCTCGATGAAATCGGTGAGTTGCCGTTGCTGCTGCAAGCCAAGTTGCTTCGGGTCCTGCAGGAGCAGCAGTTTGAGCGCCTGGGTGGGTCCCGGACCATGACCGTGGATGTGCGCATCATTGCCGCCACCAACGTCAGCCTCGAACGGGCGGTGGCCCAGGGGACTTTTCGCAATGACCTGTTCTACCGGCTCAACGTGGTGCCGATTAATTTGCCGCCCCTGCGAAGACGGCGCGATGACATCCCGCTTCTTCTTGACCATTTCTTGCGTTCCAGTAACAAACGCAATGAAAAAAATTTGCGCATGTCCCGGGAATTTTTAGATTTTCTGACCGATTACAACTGGCCGGGCAATGTGCGGGAGCTGCAGAACCTGGTCGAGCGGATGGTGATTCTCGCCAGTGGCGATGTCCTCCGGGTGGAAGATTTACCGGAATACCTGACCAGCCCGGACTCCGGGCGGATACCTCCGGCCATGGAGACCGTATTGCCCTCATCGACAACCCCCCAGCCTCAGCACCCCACCGGACGGAAATCGCTCAAGGATTTGGAGCGGGAACAGGTGGAATCCGCCCTGATCCGCAATGGGTGGGTACAGTCGCGGGCCGCCCGTGAGCTGGGGCTCACCCAGCGGCAGATGGGGTACCGGATGAAGAAATTTGACCTGCATCGTCCTGAATATTAAGCAAAAAAGCTGACTGCGCAATCCTCGAAGCCGGTATGCGGCCAAATCCCCTGGAGGGCCAGATGGTTCTGGAGGGGGAGGGACGGTAAGGGGGTACGTAGGGCGCAATACATCCCGCCCACCTATCATGCTGTCGTGGATTCAGGATGAAGGCCCGCATCGGCGATTGCGTTGCGGGCTAATTCGTCCCGTATCGCCACTCCGATCTTGTTGATTCTGTAGGGCTTCTTGATGTATTGTCCGGCCCCGATCCGGATCGCCTCGGTAATACGGTCGGTTTCGGAAAAACCGCTGGTGATGATGGCCGGTTGGCCGGGTGCAAGGGTGACGATACGGCGGTAGGTATCCAACCCGTCCATCCCCTCGCCAAGGATCATATCCAGGAGCAGCAGATCGAATTTTTGCTTGCCGGCCAGGCGGACCGCCTCCTCGCCGCTGTCTGCGGTGCTTACCTGGTACCCCAGTTGCGTGAGGATGGTCGAGGCGATTTCCCGCTGTTCGGGAATGTCGTCAACCACCAGGATATGTTCGCCATGGCCCAGGTATTCCTCCACCCGGATTTCCCGGGTCTGCCGTTTGTGGCTCTGGGCGGTTACCGGGAAATAGAGGGTAAAGGTGGTGCCGCTGCCCAGGGTGCTCTCGCAGTCGATATACCCTCCGTGGTCCTTGACCGTTCCCCAGACCACCGCCATGCCCAGCCCGGTGCCGCTCGTGCCCATCTTTTTACTGGTGAAAAACGGCTCGAAGATCTTATCCAGGTTTTCCCGGCTGATGCCGCTGCCCTGATCCTCCACTTCCACCACTACATACTCGCCCTGTCCGATTTTTTCATAGACCCGCAATGAGTTGTCCACATACCGGTTTTCGGTACGGATTCGGATCTCGCCACCCTGATCCATGGACTCCGCCGCATTGCCGACCAGGTTCATGAGCGTTTTTGCCAGATGGACCGGTGAACCGAGAATGTTGAAGAGGTCCGGGGCACAGTCCGTACGGACCCGGATCCGGGGGTGGTACGACTGCAACAGATGAAATTCCGGACTGGCCAGATAATCGGCCACCAGACTGTTAAGGTTGACCGGCTCGCGGACGCTGACGCCCCGTCTCGCCAGGGTCAGCAGGTCCTGAACAATGGCGGCCGCCTTTTCCCCTGATTCCTTGATGGTCCGCAGGGGCAAGTGCAGAGGGCTGTCCGGAGTCACCTGCATCAACAAGAGATCGGGGTAACTGACGATCCCCGAAAGAATATTGTTGAGGTCATGGGCCACTCCTCCTGCCAGGGTGCCGATCATTTCCAGTTTTTCCGCCCTGACCAGCCGCTCTTCCGCTTTTTGCCGCTCACCGATCTCCTTTTGAAGTTCGCGGCCGCGTTGTTCCACAAGCCTTTCCAGGTTCTCCTGGTGATCTGCCAGGGCCGCCTCGGTTTCTTTGCGAACCCCTATTTCTTCGTTCAATGCGCCAACGGTTTTCTCCAGTTGTCCAATCATGGCGTTAAACGAATCGGTCAGTTCGGTGATCTCGTCCGGGCTTCCCGAGGGGCGGGCAATGCGTTGGGAAAAGTCCCCATGGCCCACGGTCATGGTCACCTGGAGAATGTCACGGAGTCGTTGGACGATGAGTTGCCGGAACAGGACGATGATGATGGCGGACAGAACCAGGAGTATACAGATTGCACCAACGGTATTGACGCGGAAAATCTGGCTCAGGGGCTGTAGGGTGTCATCGATAGCCTGGTTGATGGCAAAGGTCCAGTTGGTGCGCTGCAGGTGTTGGAAGACGATGAGCCTGGAACCGTCGCTACCGTCCTGGACGAAGGTCCCCGTGGGCGTAGCGGTGATCCGTTGCAGGATATCCGTATGCCCGTTGTCGGAAAGCAGGGGCGCGTCGGTGCGGGAACTGCCGAGGACCTGGTGGTCGCCGTCGATGAGAAAGGCGTACCCGAATTGTTTCACCTTGAAATCTTCGAGGAAGAGGGTGTTGAAAACCGTAAAATTGACCACTCCGCCCAGAACGCCGACGACTTTCCCTCCGCTCATGATGGGGGCGGCGACGGTAAAGGTCTTGTTGTCGGAGAAGCGGCTGATGATGACATCGGAGATGACTGCCCTGCCGGCTAATGCCTCACGGAAATAGGGCCGGTCGATCAGCCGTAGAGTTGGGCCGACGAGGCTGTTCTTTGGGGCGATGACCACGATTCTGCCCTCGGGATCGGCCAGGAAAATACTTTCGTATTGTTGGTAGCCGCTTTTGAGGTTGTTCAGCAATTCGGCCGCACCCTGCCGGGCACTTCGGCCATAGTAACCGCCCTCGGTGAGCGTTTCGATCAATACATCCTGATGGGACCAGGCAATGATGTCGATGATGCGGGCATGAAGCCAACTGTCGATCAGTTTGCTGGAAAGGGCGACCTCCCGATCCAGGCGTTTGGCCAGTTCCTGGCGGATGATGGTCCGGGCGTTGAAATATTCCATGACCAGGACCGTCATCAGGCCGATGGTGATGATGGCCAGGGTCGGAAAAAGGATTTTTTTGCTCAGCCCGGTACGCATAGGATCAGCGGACAACCACCTCGGCCCGTTTGATGATGCCGTAGGGAATCTGGATGCCCAGATGCTCGGCGGTTCGCAGATTGAGTTGAATACGTCCCTGGTGCGTGGGCTCTACGTGAAAATCTCGGGGGCGTTTGCCCGCGAGGATTTCCTTGGCGATCCGACCGGCGGCAAATCCCTGTTCTCGCATGGAGACGGAGACTCCGCAGAGAACCCCTGATTCGGCCGCACTGTCGAAGAATCCCACCGTGGGGAGTCGGTAATGGTCGTTGATCAGACCGATCAGTTCCTGTTCCGGGACCTTGTCGGGGTCCGTTGCACTGCGGGTGATCGTGCGCACCACATAGAGGCCGACGGCATCGATTTGGTCATGATAGTGCTCCAGAGCAGCCTTCCAAGCCGCAAGCGTCAGCGGTTGCTCGTAAGCGACCACCGTAACCGGCAACCGCAGGGTCTTGCAGTAGGCAATCAACGGATCGGTGGTGGCCGACTTGTCCGCCATGATCAGTATCCGCTTGACCTGTGGTTGAATTTTCAGCAGCAGTTCGATACTTTCGAGGACATTGGGCCGTTCGATCACCCCCGTGACGTTGACGGCCGGAAATCCGTACTCCCCGGGTTCCTTGTTGACGCCACTGAATACGAACCATGGCGGCCCCGGTTTGCCGGCATAATCCCTGGCAAAGTATTGCTGGGCGTTGTCATCCATGGAGATCACCACCTCGGGAGCGAATTTGGCCATGATTTTCTTGGCCTGTGCGCCGGCGGTCCGCTTCCATTCCTCGCTGGTGTGTCGTTTGGTATCCATGTGAAAGAAACGCAGCCTGCAGTTCACGCCTTGCAGGGCCTCTTCAATGCCCTTGGTCATCTCCACCACATGCTCCCGCTGTTCGGCATGGTAGCTGTGCACCACCAGGATCCTCGGAGGGGAAGGGGCCGCGGCCCATAGCGTCCGGCCGGAAAGGACGAGGACGCCGAGGAGGAGAGAACGGCACAAGAGGCGCAATGTGGTATGCATGATTTTCCGGATTGCTTGCATGGGAATAGCCTGGGCATGATGAACAAGTACATCAATGGTGGCACAGAAAGAAAACCATTGCAATGGTTTGGGGATGACAAATGAAAAAAAGATGCGTTAAAAAAAACGTTACAAATAAAAAAAACTGCATCGCAGGGCGATCGGTTCTCAAGCTCCTGGTGCCGCTTTGCGGCGTTGAGCGGGAGGGGAAAAAAAGCCTTTCTTTGTAACGCCATTTTTTCTATTCTGCAGGCATGGTAACTATTCCTGTTTTCTTCCCATTTTTATAATCCGTTGGAGGGCTGTTCCTTGAAACCGACCGACATCAAGGATCCGGAATATTTTCATCGGGTGGTCGACTGCCAGTTTGCCTGTCCTGCCCATACCCCGGTGCCGGCGTATATCCGTTTGATCAGCGAAAAACGGTATACCGATGCCTATATGCTTAACTGGGCATCCAACGTTTTTCCCGGGGTGCTCGGCAGGGTGTGCGACCGTCCCTGCGAACCTGCCTGCCGCCGCGGGCGGGTGGAGAAGGAGCCGGTGGCCATCTGCCGTTTGAAACGGTTCTGTGCCGATAACCGTGAAGAGGTGTTGCCGCTTTTGCCGCGCATTCCCGTGGAGAAAAACGGCAAACGCATCGCCCTGATCGGTGCCGGCCCGGCCTCGCTCACCGTGGCCCGTGATCTGATGCCGCTTGGCTATCAGATCGACCTTTTCGATGAACAGTCGCAGGGCGGCGGTTTCATGCGCAGTCAACTCCCTTCCTTCCGCCTGCCGGAATCGGTCCTGGCCACGGAGGTCGATTACATTCTCGACATGGGGGTGCAGACCCATTTCAATTGTCGTGTCGAGAGCCTCAAGGAGTTGCTCGCACAGGGGTATGACGCCGTCTTCATCGGAACCGGTGCCCCGCGCGGGAGGGATCTGCCGGACCTGCCGGGGCGCAAGGAAGGGGACCCCTGGATTCATGTGGGGATCGATTGGCTGGCCGGAGTGGTCTTCGGCCATGTGCACGCCATCGGCAAGCGGGTGCTGGTGCTGGGCGGAGGCAACACCGCCATGGATTGCTGCCGCACGGCCCGGCGGTTGGGCGGCGAAGAGGTCAGCGTGGTGGTCCGCTCTCCCCGGAAGGAAATGAAGGCCTCGCCCTGGGAAATCGAGGAAGCCCTGCATGAGGATGTGCCCATCCTCGACAATCATGTTCCGTTGGAGTTTGTCCTCGAGGGGGGACGGCTGGCGGGGATGCGCTTTGACCGGGTGGCGGCGGTCCGGGATGAATCCGATCAACGGCGTCTCCAATCCACCGGCGAAGAACCGGTGTTTCTTCCTTGCGACGAGGTGCTGCTGGCCGTGGGGCAGCTCAATGCCTTCCCCTGGATCGAGGCTGACGCCGGAATCGAATTTACCCCCCGGGGATTGCCGGTCCTCGATCCCCAGACCCTGCAGTCCACCCATTCCCGGGTTTTTTTCGGGGGCGATGCCGCCTTTGGCCCGCGCAATATCATTACCGCCGTGGCCCACGGTCATGAGGCCGCCATCTCGATCCACCTCCTCTGTCAGGGACGATCGCTGCACGAGGAGCGGCCCGCACCGCAGGTCAACCTTGCCGGGCAGAAGATGGGGGCCCATGACTGGCTCTATCATAACCAGGTCTCCGAAACCGGCCGCCAGGCCGTGCCCATGCTTGCCAAGGCCAAGACCCTCAGGGACCGGCTGCTGGAGGTGGAACTCGGGTTTGACCGGCGGGTCGGGCAGGACGAATCTCTGCGTTGCCTGAACTGCGACGTGCAGACGGTGTTTCATGCCGAGCTTTGCATCGAGTGCGATAGCTGCGTCGATGCCTGCCCGGAAAGTTGTATCAATTTTGTCGATAACGGCAGCGAGGAGGAGGTCCGGGCCCGTCTGAAGGCCCCGGCCACGAACCTGGAGCAAGACCTGTATGTCTCCGGCCCGCTGCCCACCGGCCGGGTCATGGTCAAGGACGAGAACGTCTGCCTGCACTGCGGCATCTGTGCGGAGCGATGTCCGACCTCGGCCTGGGACATGCAGAAATTCCTGTATCAACCAGCACAGGCAGGCCAGTTATGAAACAGTTGCAGGGCGTCAATGATTTTGTGATCCGTTTTGCCAACGTCAACGGCTCCGGCTCGGCCAGCGCCAACAACCTCTTTGCCAAGGCGGTGTTCCGCATGGGGGTGCCGGTCAGTCCGAAGAATATCTTCCCCTCCAATATCCAGGGGCTGCCGACCTGGTACGAGGTACGGGTCAACGAGCAGGGCTATGTCGGGAGGCGCGGCGATGTCGACATGGTGGTGGCGGTCAACGGCCAGACCCTGCGCCAGGACTACGAAACCCTGGCCCCGGGCGGCTATTTTCTTTATGATTCCTCAAAGGCGCTGCCCGAGGATTTCCAGCGAGACGACATCACCGTGATCGGCATTCCGCTGACGATGCTCTGCAACGGGGCCTTTGAGAACCCGCGTATGCGGCCCCTGTTGAAAAATATTATTTATATCGGGGCATTGGCCTCGCTGCTCGATATGGAACTGCAGGTGCTGATCGATTCGCTCAATAAACAGTTCCGCAGGAATCCCAAACTGGCCGAACCCAATATCCGTGCCCTGGAGTTGGGATATGCCTATGCCGGGGAGCAGTATCCCCAAACCTGCAAACTGAAGGTCCGCCGCTCCGACCGGGTGGGGGATGCGATCATCATGGACGGCAACAGCGCCGTGGCCCTGGGGGCGATCTACGCCGGTGCCACCGTGGTTGGCTGGTACCCGATCACCCCGTCCACCTCGGTCATCGAATCCTTTGGCCGCTATGCGGAAAAATACCGGGTCGAACCCGGCACCGGCCGGATCAAGGCGGCCATTGTCCAGGCCGAGGACGAGTTGGCCGCCATCGGGATCGTCATCGGCGCCTCCTGGAACGGCGCCCGTGCCTTCACCGCCACCTCCGGCCCGGGTATCTCGCTGATGAGCGAGTTTTTGGGATTGGCCTATTTCGGGGAAATTCCGGCGGTGCTGATTGATGTCCAGCGGACCGGTCCCTCCACCGGCATGCCCACGCGCACCCAGCAGTCGGATCTGCTTGCCTGCGCCTATGCCTCCCATGGCGATACCAGGCATCCGTTGCTGTTTCCCTGCGATCCCCGCGAATGCTTTGAGATGACTGCCGACGCCTTTGACCTGGCCGAACGGCTGCAGACCCCGGTGATCGTAATGAGCGATCTCGACCTGGGCATGAACGACCATTTCGGACCGCCGCTCAGCTGGGATTCCGGCCGAACCTATGACCGCGGCAAGGTCCTGGATGCCGAACAGCTCGAGGCCCTGACCACCCGCTGGGGGCGCTACAGGGATGTGGACGGCGACGGCATCTGTGCCCGCACCTATCCGGGCACCCACCCCGACAAGGGCGTGTACTTCACCCGCGGCACCTCGCGCGACGAGTATTCGGCCTACACCGAGGACAGCACCGCCTACGTGGCCAACATGGAACGGTTGCAGCGCAAATGGGAAACCGCCAAACGGTTGCTGCCCCTGGCGCGGATCAAGCTGCCCCACCCCCGGGCCCGGCTCGGGGCGGTGTTCTACGGCAGTACCGCGCCTGCGGCCTACGAGGCCATCGAGCTTTTCCACCGGCGGGCCATCGACATCAACACCATGCGCCTGCGGGCCTTCCCTTTCCAGCAGGAGGTGCTTGACTTCATCAACGGACATGAGCTGGTGTTTGTGATCGAACAGAACCGCGACGGCCAGATGCGGACCTTGCTGATCAACGAGGGCGGCCTGCCCCCGCACAAGCTGATCTCCATTGCCAGCTACGACGGCTTGCCCGTTGCCAGCCGCTTCCTGGTCCGTGCCCTGGAAAAAGCCATGGGGGAACGTGGCATCCTCCTCCAGCGGCTTGCTGCCCACGGAGGTGCCCAATGAGCTTTCAGCGTCCCGTTTTCCGCCATCCCGAACTGCCGCCCAATGCCGCCGGCTACAGCCGCCGCGATTACGAGGGCGGCCTGTCGACCCTTTGTGCCGGATGTGGCCATGATTCGATCTGCAACGCCATTATCCAGGCCTGCTTCGAGTTGGCCCTGCCGCCGCACCGGGTGGTCAAGATGTCCGGGATCGGCTGTTCCTCCAAGACCCCTGCCTATTTCCTGGGCAAGTCGCACGGCTTCAACGCGGTGCACGGGAGGATGCCCTCCATTGCCACCGGCGCCAACATGGCCAACCGCGACCTGATCTACCTGGGCGTCTCCGGCGACGGCGACACCGCCTCCATCGGCATGGGACAGTTCGTGCATGTGGTGCGCCGCAACCTCGACATGCTCTACCTGGTGATGAACAACGGCTGCTACGGCCTGACCAAGGGGCAGTTTTCCGCCACCGCCGACAGGGGCTCCAAAAGCAAGAAGGGCAGTGTCAACGTGCTCGAATCCATCGATCTGTGCGAGTTGGCCATCCAACTCGGTGCCGGATTCGTGGCCCGCGGTTTTTCCGGCGACAAAGAGCAACTGGTGCCGTTGATCAAGGCCGGCCTTTCGCACAAGGGGCTTTCCTTTATCGATGTCATTTCGCCCTGCGTGAGCTTCAACAACAACCCGGAATCGACCAAGAGCTACCACTGGGTGCGCGAACACAGCGAGGCCACCAACACCTTTGACTTCGTCCCGTTCCGCCAGGCCATCACCACCGATTATGACCATGATACGGTCCAGGAGGTGGTGCTGCACGACGACACCGTGATCCAACTGCACAAGCATGGGGATGGGCCGGATATCACCGACCGCCGTCAGGCCATCGATAATCTGGAGGATCATAAGGCCCAGGACGTGATCCTTACCGGGGTGTTGTATGTCAATCCGGAATCCCGTGATACCCACGATATCCTCAACACCTCCGGGCGGCCCCTGAATAGCCTGGGGGAGGCCGATCTCTGTCCCGGCAGTGAGGTGCTGGAGGGGATCAATGACAACTACCGGTAACCGAACGGATTGGGAACAGGGCGTATCCCTGTATTGGTGAGGTTATGGAATTTCCGAATGCTATGAAACCGTTGTTCTCTTTCTCCCGTCTCGTCTGCCGTCATCTGATCCTGTTGTCGGCTTTGGGGCTGGCCGCCTGCTCCGAGTTTGCCGACACGGCGCAGGTGCCGCTTGCCGCCAAACATGAGGTCGTACAGGCCGGGGACGACCAATTAGCCCCCGGAAAGGAAGCGGCCCTGGCCATCCAGCCCTGTGTCGGCGGCTACCATGCCGACCGGATAAGCGGCGATTATGCCGGCTATGCCCGCTTGCAGCAGTTTGTCGAACAGATGGTGCGCAGGCACGGTTTTGAACGGGAATACCTGCAGGGGCTGTTTTCCCAGGCCAAACGCAAGGAATGGACGCTCAACTACTTCGCCAGGAGCGACCGGTCCCTCAAGTCGCCTCCGGGAAAAGGCAGTTGGTCCCGGTACCGGGCCAAATTTCTCGATGAGACACATGTCGGCAGCGGGGCCGAGTTTGCCCGCCGGTATCAGAGGGCCCTGCAACGGGCCACCCGGATGTACGGGGTTCCCGAGGAATATATCCTCGGCATCATGGCCATTGAGACCAACTTCGGCAGGAACATGGGGAGCCACCGCGTCCTCGATGCCCTGACCACCCTGGGGTTTGATTATGCCCGCCGCGGCGCCTTTTTCCGGGATGAACTCGAGGAATTTCTGTTGATGGCACGCAGCGAAGGGCTTGACCCGGCCAGACCCAAAGGTTCCTTTGCCGGCGCCATGGGGTTGGGACAATTCATGCCCAGCAGCTTCCGCAAATGGGCGGTGGATTTCAATGGGGACGGGCATCGCGACCTGTGGAATCCCGAGGATGCCATCGGCAGTATTGCCAACTATTTTGCCCAGCATGGCTGGCAACCCGGGCAACCGGTGATCACACCGCTTGTGGCCAAGGGGCCGGTGCGCTTGCAGGTTGGATTTAATACCAGATACACCCCCATCAGTCTCTACAGGGCCGGGTTGCAGCCAACACGGCCCTGCGAAAACAGTGACCCAGTGTCTTTGTTGTATTTGCGGTATCAGCAATACGACCAGTATCTGATCGGCCATTCCAACTTCTACACCATCACCCGCTACAACCACAGCACCCATTACGCCATGGCGGTGCATGAATTGGCGCAGGCCATCAAGCATCGTCTGTGATTGCCGCGTCTTCAACGGTCGCGCAAGAAACTATCACCAGAAAGCATCCCTCTTGTGACCGGTCGGTCGAGGGAATGCCACACGATGTATCGAATTCATCGTGTGTTGCGAACGATCCCCTGTCCGTTTGTAACGAAGAAGGAGCAATCGCCGCATGAACATCCCGACGAGATTGACAGAAATCATCGTGACGATGGCCGGACTGATTGCCGCCCTGGCGACATTTGCTCTCGCCGAAATCCATCCGCTGAAAAACGTCTTGATTATAAATTCCTATCATCCTGGCTTTTTGTGGTCGGACGAGGAAGAGGCGGGGGCTGTCGAACAACTGCGTGACACAATCCCTTCAGTCGATATTCCGGTGGAATATCTCGATGCAAAGCGGTATCCGGGGAAAAGCAATCTGAGCCGGATGAAGGATCTGCTGATCGACAAATATCATGGGAAAAAGATTGACCTGATTATCGCTTTGGATGATCCGGCCGTGGAGATGCTCACCGACTATCCCACAGAGCTTTTTCCAGAGGTCCCGGTTGTTTTTGCCGGGATAACCACATTCGGATCCTATGCATCCAAGGGGAGAAAAAGGATCACCGGCGTTCTTGAAGAGCAGGACTTGCAGAACACGATCGATACGGCTCTTCGGCTTCATCCGGATACAGCACAAATACTGGCAATAAGCGATTCAACGATCAGCGGCATTGCAGCCCGCAGGGCCCTGGAAGCTCTCCAGCCCAACTATGCGGGACGGGTAAGCATTCGGTTCCTTCCGGCCTGTACCTTTGAGGAGGCGCAAGCTGCGGTCGCAGCTCTCCCCTCAAATTCGCTTGTTCTTATCAACACCTATGCCACGGACAGCTCGGGGAACACGCTTTCCACCAAAGACAGCACCCGCATGATCGCCGCTGCGGCCAGGGTACCGGTTTACGGGGTTCACCAAAACAGGCTCGGCTACGGTATTGTGGGGGGATACCTCTTGAGCGGGAAAGAACAGGGAAAAAGGGCCGTGGATGTGGGGTTCCGCATCCTTGGCGGAGAGAACCCGGACGATATTGCGATTGAGGAAACGAGGACATCCATTGCGCTGTTTGATTACGAACAAATGGAGCGTTTCGGCATATCCCCGGCGGCACTTCCCCGGGGGAGCGTTATCATCAACAAGCCAGAATCCGTTTTTGTTACCCACCGGAAATTCGCCCTCACGGTCACGTGGATTCTTCTTGTTGTTGTTGCATTGCTCTTTCTCGCTTTCTTTCTTGTCCGTCTCCTTCAGGCAAGGGCCGCGTTGCGGAAAAAAACCGAAGAGCTTGATCGTATATTCAGCCTTTCACTTGATCTGCTCTGCATAACGAGTCAGGACGGCAGGTTCATACGCCTGAATCCGGCCTGGGAAACGACGCTTGGCTACCGTCTGGGCGAACTCGAAGGGAAGGCGTTTATCGGTCTGGTGCATCCCGATGATGTTGCCGCCACCCATGCGATGGCAAAAGTGTCGAAAGATACGAACATTATTGATTTTACCAACCGTTATCGAGGCAAGGACGGTTCCTATCGTTGGTTGGAATGGAGGTCAAAACCTGATTGTAAGTCATCGCTGATCTATTCTGTTGCCCGGGACGTGACCCAGCGCAAACAGTTGGAGCAGTCGTTGCGGGAGAGCGAAAGCTTTCAACGCGCCCTGCTGCAGGCTATCCCCGATCTGATTTGGCTGAAGGACGCCAAGGGGGTCTATTTGGTCTGCAACGCGATGTTCGAACGTCTTTACGGTGCGAAAGAAGCGGATATTGTCGGCAAGACGGACTACGATTTCGTCGATAAGCCCCTGGCCGACTTTTTTGGCGAACATGACCGGATCGCCATTGCCGCCGGTAAACCCACCAGCAATGAGGAATCGGTGGTTTTTGCTGACGATGGTCATGGTGCACTCCTTGAGACCGTAAAAACGCCGATGTTCGATGATCAGGGCAACCTTATCGGTGTCTTGGGCGTGGCCCGGGATATCACCGAGCGTAAGAACGCCGAGGAGGAGAAAGCCAAGCTCAAGAGCCAACTGGAGCAAGCCCAGAAAATGGAATCCGTTGGCCGCTTGGCCGGGGGAGTGGCACACGATTTCAACAACATGCTCGGTGTGATTCTCGGATACGGCGAATTGGCGTCGCAGCAGGCGGGTGCCGATCAACAACTGCAATCCGCCCTGCAGCAGATCATAAAAGCGGCGCAACACTCGGCCGACATCACCCGCCAGTTGCTGGCATTTGCCCGCAAACAGACGATCTCTCCCAAGATAGTCGACATGAACAAGGCGGTTGAGAGCATGATCAAAATGTTGCAGCGCCTCATCGGTGAGGATATCGATTTGGCGTGGCTGCCGGGTCCGGATCTCTGGGCGGTGATGATCGATCCCGGCCAGATCGACCAGGTCCTTGCCAACCTGTGCGTGAATGCCCGGGACGCCATTTCGGATGTGGGCAAAGTGACCATCGAAACGGGGAACGCCGAGTTTGATGAGGCCTACTGCTCCTATCATTATGGATTTCAGCCGGGCGAATATGTGTTCTTGACCGTCAGCGACAACGGTTGCGGCATGGATTCCGAGATAGTGGGCCATATTTTCGAGCCTTTTTTCACCACCAAGGCGTCGAGCGGAGGCACGGGGTTGGGGCTTGCCACCGTATACGGTATCGTTCGCCAGAACAATGGCTTTATCAATGTCTACAGCGAGCCCGGTCAGGGAACGACCTTTAAAATTTACCTTCCGCGGCATCAGGTCGACGCGTGCCTTTTCCCTCAGAAATCAAGTCAACGGCCGGTGAAACACGGCCATGAAACCATCCTCCTGGTGGAGGATGAACCCATGATCCTCGACTTGGTGACCATGATGCTCGAAACTTTGGGATATACGATTCTCGTGGCCAGAACGCCGGCTGGGGCTGTCAAGCTCGCACGGGAGCACGCGGGTGAGATTCACCTCCTCCTGACCGACGTCATCATGCCTGAAATGAACGGGCGCGATTTGGCCAAGGACATCCTGGCCGTTCATGCAAATCTCAAGGTGTTGTTCATGTCCGGCTATACGGCCAACGTGATCGCCCATCACGGCGTTTTGGACGGCGGCGTCCATTTCATCCAAAAGCCCTTTTCAAGGGAAGCGCTTGCCGCCAAGATACGGGAAGCCTTGGAGGGGGAAGCGGCCTGACCGTGCCGTCTTTGGGAACAGAGTGAGGCGGTGGTGAAGGGGCCTGCGCCGCAAAGAAGGGACCTTCACCGTTGCGGATAAAAAAAGAGGGCGCGCCGAGTTATCGGTGCGCCCTCTTTGAGTTGGTTGAGGCCGTATCTGCTACAGGAACAAATAGGTGGCGGCCAGACCGGTGAGGGACATTGTGATGGTGTAGGGCATGGCCAGCCAGACCATGCGGCCGTAGGAAAGGCGGATGACCGGTGCCAGGGCCGAGGTCAGAAGGAAGAGGAAGGCTGCCTGACCGTTGGGGGTGGCCACGCTGGGGATGTTGGTGCCGGTGTTGATCGCGACGGCAAGTTTGTCGAAGTGATGCATCAATGCACCGGCCTGGGAAGCTGCCTCGGCGGGCAGGGTGGCCAGCACGTCGGCACGCACCAGGTTGGGGTCGGTCAGTTTCTGCATCAATTCCTGGCCGCTCATGCCGATGTTGGGAATGGCTCCGAGCATATCGACAAAATGCATCTTGGTCTCCGAGATGTAGACCGTGGCCACGAACACGTTGTCGGAGATGGCGGACAGCAGGCCGTTGGCGATATAGTAGGCGCCCAGCTGGGCATGACCGTGCAGGCTCAACACATAGTTGATGACCGGAGCGAACAGGTGCTGTTCGTGAATCACGGCGACGATGGTGAAGAAGACCACCAGCAGGGCGGTGAAGGGCAGGGCCTCCTCAAAGGCATGACCGATCTGGTGTTCTTCAGTGACCCCGTTCAAGGCGGTGAGGAAGACAATAACGGAAAGACCGATCAGGCCGACGGCGGCCAGGTGGAAGGCCAGGGCGACGATCAGCCAGAGGCCGGCAATGGCCTGGATGACCAGTTTGATTTTTCCCTTGGCACCCCGTTTGGCCTCCATCTTCATTTCAGTCTCAAGCAGATGGGAGCGGATGTTGCCCGGCATTTCAAAACCGTAGGTAAACCATTTCTTTTTTTCGACCAGGTAGCAGGTGCCCAGACCGACCAGCAATACCGGCAGGGAAACAGGGGCCACTTCCAGGAAGAATTCCGCAAAATGCCAGCCCATCACCGAACCGACCAGCAGGTTCTGCGGTTCGCCGACCAGGGTACAGACGCCACCCAGGGCGGTCCCGACCGCGCCGTGCATCATCAGGTTGCGGAGGAATCCACGGAACTGTTTGAGATCTTCCTGCTCTTTTTCCTTCAACGCCAGATCGCTGGTCAGATCGTAGGCCGCATTGCCGTCCTTGCCCGAGATATAGCGGTGATAAATTTCATAAAATCCGTAGGCAACGGCGATAATGACCGCGGTCACGGTAAGCGCATCGAGAAAGGCGGAGAGAAAGGCGCCTGCAAAACAGAACAACAGGGCAATTTTGTACTTGGACTGGACCTGCACCAGGATGCGGGTAAATGTGAACCGGAGGAAATCCTTCATGAAATAGATGCCTGCCACCATGAAGATCAACAGGAGGATAACCTCGAAATTGGTCAGTGCCTCGTGAAAAACCGTCTCCGGCTTGGTCATGCCGATGAAGACGGCCTCCAGGGCCAGCAGGCCGCCGGCGGGCAGCGGGTAGCACTTCAGGGCCATCGCCAGGGTGAAGATGAACTCGCCAATCAGGATCCACCCGGCGATAAATGAGCCGTAGGCATCCAGCAGAATGGGGTTAGCCACCATAAACAGGAGAATGGTGAACTTGTACCACAGGGGCGCATTGCCAAGAAAATTGTTGGCAAATGCTTTGGGATAAGATAGGGACATCGTTTGTTCTCCTCAGTTGAAGAATGGTTGTTGACCGCCTGGCGGTCCGAACGAGGCGGTCACATTCCTGTGAAGGCTCGTCGATGGATGTCCATTCCACCGAAAGCCGCATGACACAACCCGCGGGGAGGATCAGCCTCCCGCGCGCTTGACGGTGTAACCGAGTTTCTGCAAGGTGCTGACCAGGACCTCCCGGTGTTCCCCTTGAATCTCAATCACCCCTTCTTTGATGGCACCCCCGGCGCCGCACTGCTTTTTCAACTGCCCCGCCAGGTTCCGGAGTTGTTCCGGGGCAAGATCCAGCCCGCTGACCGTGGTGACGCCACGACCTTTGCGCCCCTTGGTCTGCCGGCCAACCCGGACAACACCGTCACCGGTTTGCGGGGAAATCCGGCTTTTGCACATGCATTCACCCTTGGGACGGCCGCAATCCGGGCACAGTCTGCCGTGTTCCGTTGAGTACACTGAAACAGTATCAGACGAAGTTTTCGATACCATCTTTAACTCGTTCTTTCAATGATTACCGGTTGTTTACGGTTGATTTTTCATCCGCCAGCGCAGAACTTCTCCACTTAAAAAAGATCGGGTTGTTTCAAAATGTTCCGGAACCAGCCAGGGAGAGCGTTCGATCACGATCCTTTTTGTGGGCGGATTGATTCGATAGAATCGGCGTCCGTGGGTGGACACGAATCCGGGAAGTCTATCCGGGCAGTTGTTTTCCTCAAAGAGCTGGACCAGCATCGGCAGGGCCACCGGGGCTGAAAAGACGCCGGCGGCACAACCGCAGCATTCCTTTTTGTGACGGGGATGGGGGGCGGAATCCGAGCCGAAGAATAAGCGGGGATGGCCGCCGAAGACAGCCCGGCGCAAGGCCTCCCGGTCCCTCGGTGTTTTGGCGATCGGTTTGCAGAACAGGTCCGGCTGCAGCAACCCGCCGGCCACGTCATCCAGGGTGATCAACAGGTGGTGCAGGGTGACGGTGGCCGCCACATTGTCGAAACGATCAAGAAAGGACACCGCCTCGGCAGTGGTGATATGCTCCATCACCAGGCGTAGGCGGGGAAAGGTCTCGGCGAGCCACTGGTACACTTCCAGAAATTCCCGCTCCCGGTCCATGACAAAACCGCCTGTTTCGCCATGGACGAGCAGGGGGATATCCAACTCTTCGAGCAGGGCGACCGTGTCGCCGATGCGGTCGAAATCGCGCACCCCGCCCTCGCTTTGGGTGGTGATTCCGGCCGGATAGAGTTTGATCCCGATGATCTCGTCCCGGGCGGCCAACAGCTCTTCACGGCTGTAGTCCCGGAAGAACAGGGTCATGTAGGGAATAAAGGGCTCGTCGCCGCAGGCCGTTAGAATCTGTTGACGGTACGCGCGCAGCCGTTCCAGGCTGTTCACCGGCTGCACCAGGTTGGGCATGATCACCCCACCGGCAAATTGGGCCGCGCTGAACGGGGCCACCAGGTTGAGCATTGCCTCTTCCCGTAGGTGCAGGTGCAGATCGAGAGGGGTGTCGAGGATCAGTTCCATGGGTAGCTATTTTCGGTTTTTTGGGGGGAGCATGTCGGTAATCGAACCCTCGACCATCTCGGCGGCAAAGGCAAAGGTTTCGGCCAGGGTCGGATGGGCATGGATGGTTTTGCCGATCTGTGCAGCGGTGGCGCCGAGCTCCAGGGCGAGAGCCGCCTCGTGGATCAGTTCCCCGGCGTTGGCTCCACAGATACCCGCCCCCAACAGGACACCGGTTTCTTCGTCGAACAGGGCCTTGCTCACCCCATTGCCGGCGCCGGCGCTCAGGGCCCGGCCGCTGGCGCCCCAGGGAAACTTGCCTTTGTTCACGGCAATCCCCTGCTGTTGTACCTCTTTATCGGTCAGGCCGACCCAGGCGATTTCCGGGGAGGTATAGGCCACCGCGGGAATGGCTGTGGCTGAAAAACAGGACGATTTCCCGGCGATGACTTCCGCGGCCACTTTGCCCTGGTGGGCGGCCTTGTGCGCCAGCATGGGTTCACCAACCACATCGCCGACGGCGTAGACATGGGGCAGGGTGGTCTGTTGCTGCCGGTTGACCGGGATGAAGCCCCGGGGATCGAGGCGCAGGCCGAGGGATTCCAGGCCCAGGCCCTCGGTGTTGGGACGTCGGCCGATGGCCACCAGAACCGCATCGAACAGTTCGCTGCCGCTTTTTTTGCCGGTATAGCGGACTTCAATGCCGGCGCTGAGCGGGGCCATGTGATCCACCCGGGTTTCGGTATGGATCGGATACTGTTTTTTCAGCTTGAGAAAGAGCGGTTGCACCAGGTCGCGATCGGCTGGCGGAATGATCTGACTTTGTGACTCGACCACAGTGATTTCCGAACCGAGTGCATGGTAGACCTGGGCCATTTCCAGGCCGATGATACCCGCTCCGACGATCAGCAGCCGGCCCGGTACCGAGTGCAGGGCCAGGGCGTCGGTGGAATCCCAGATGCGCGGATCATCAGGCGTGTCCGGGAGCATAAAGGGCCGTGACCCGGTGGCGACGATGGCTTGGTCGAATTGGATTCGGATTGGCCCCTCCGTCCCCTCGACCTGAAGGGTGTGGGCGTCGACGAAGCCGGCCTCTCCGCTCCATCGGGTGATCTTGCGGGCCTTGCAGAGGCTGTCGAGTCCCTTGGTCAGTTGGGTGACCACCCCTGCCGTATGGCCGCGCAGGGCCTCGATGTCAATTTCGGGGGCCGGGAAACGGACGCCGAACCGTTGGGCTTGCGCAGCCTCTTCGATCACTGCCGCAGCATGAAGCAGGGTCTTGGACGGAATGCAGCCGACATTGAGACAGGTCCCCCCCAAGCAGTTTCCCCTTTCAATCAGGCAAACCGAGCATCCCAAATCAGCCGCGCGAAAGGCAGCGGTGTACCCCCCGGGCCCCCCTCCGATAACAGCCACCCCTGTGCATATTTCCTGCATGTGCAACTCCTTTGTATTGGTGGACCAAATGGAGTCCATTATAACCGTATCCCCGGCTCCAGCTCAAGCACTAGCAGGGAGAAACAGTCCATGACGAAGCCTCCACAAAAATGTTGAAATGTTGACAAAGATGAACGACTGGAAACGCCGGGAATCGGTTTTTCGGAAACGGCCGTTGCGGTGTGCATTTGTAAGATGCTGAATATCTGCTGAATGTTGATCGCTGTGTATTCTGGCCCATTGATTGCTTTTTCTTTGTGCAGAGCAACAGGCACCTTGTTGGACCTTTTCCCGAAACAACCGGAATCCTCCGGCCATGAAGGACGCCCGGGAGCATCTCCCCGGAGACGCATAAAAGCCGTCGAGGGAGGACAGGCAATCAACCGGTGCCCAATCAGAAACGGATTGATCTGCGATGAATGGCCCTCAGCAGGGGAATCGGAAGAATCCCCTGCTGAGATCACTGTACCGCAGGTGAGCCATAGAGGAGAGGAAGAGCATGGTCCTTGCGTATCGACCACTGGGGGTGGTCAAGCAATTGTTGGAAGAAATAGGCCTTGAGATTACCTATGCCTATGAAGATCTCATTTTTATTCAGCATAATCCCGTCCTGCTCCAGTTCGGCAAGGTGGGGGAAATTCTTTTTTTCTATGCCAATGTCGAGACTGCAGAGGAAGAGGCCGGTCAGTTGTTCACGGCCATTCAGGCCAAGGCGGCCGGGGAAGGCATAACCCTGTTGCATCGGGGGCGTTATCGCCTCAGCGAAACGGAAGGAGAGAATTTATCCCTGGAATTTTTCGAGGATGCCGAACCCTGAGGGCCTCGAACGATGCCGATCAGGAAGGTGCGGTGAGATCGGCGAAGCAGGAGTGCGACATGGATTTGCTTGCCTGTCCCCGCTGCGGTTCGGAGTGGTTTGTTTCCACCCGCACCGGGGACCGGATTGCCTTTCGGATGGATACGGAACGGTGTCCGGTGATCAGAGAGCCGGATAACATCCCCAAAGAGGCCGCCCCGATCAATCCGGAACAAATTTTTTGCGGAGCCTGCACCTGGCAGGGGGCGGTGGCCGCCTTGGTGGAATCGCGGTAGGATGCGCCGCGGTCATTGAGGCCTATTCGTTCAATTTATTTTCAACGCTCCGCACCTTGTCGGCCATGGTCTGCTCCCGGTCGGTGCGGGTGCCGAGCTTGATGGTGGTGGTGATCCGGGGTACGCCCATGGCATGCACCCGCTCATGGCAGAGTTTGACGGCCGCCATCACCGCATCCCACTCGCCCTCGATGTTGGTGCCGTAGGCATGGAGTTGGTGTTTCAGGCCGGATTCCTGGAGCACCCGATGGCACTCCGCCACATAGCGGGACACCGAAACGCCCACTCCCAGCGGTACCAGGCACAGATCGAGAATAACTTGCATACGGTCCTCCCCTTCCCGGAGTGCACCGGGACTTTTCTACGCAATATCGAGAAATTTTCGGCCATTGCGGCCGCCGGCGTATTTCCCTTTTCCTCTTTTGCCGTTTTCCACTATGCTACAGGAAGTGATCGAAGACAACCTGTAAATTCGGCCTGGAGGTCGGTATGCGTATTCTGATTCTCGAAGATTCCAAACCCACCCAGCACCTGTTGCGCTCGCGTCTGGAAAAAGAAGGCTACAAGGTCGATGTCGCCGATAACGGCCACCAGGGATTCCAGTTGGCCACGGCATACGCCTACGACGTCATTCTCAGCGATATCCTGATGCCGCATTGGGACGGGTTTAAATTTATCGAGGCCATCGGTGTGATCAGCCCGCACCTGCCGATCCTGGTGGTGACCTCCACCCTGGATGACCATGAAACCCTGGATCGGTTGCACCAGTACGACAATGTCCTGGGGGTATTGGCCAAGCCTTTTGATTTTGACGACCTGTTCAAGCGGTTGGCGGCCATCCCCCGGCAAACCCATGCCAGTGTCAACAAAAAGGCCAAGATCGTCTGCACCATCGGGCCCTCGAGTAATACCCCGGAGATCCTGGGCAAGATGATCCTCGCCGGGATGGATGTGGCCAGGCTCAACTTCTCCCACGGCAGCTACGAAACCCACGAGGCAACCCTGCTGGCGATCCGCGAGGCGGAAAAGGCCTGGGAAAAACCGATCGCCGTGCTCCAGGATCTCTGTGGCCCCAAGATCCGTACCGGTCCCATGCAGGGCGGCGCGATCCAGCTTCAGGTCGGCGAGGTGCTGGTCATCCAGGCACAGCCGATCGAGGGTACCGCGGAACGGATATCCACCATTACCCCTTCCATCCTCGCTGATTTGCGTGTCGGTGAGCCGATTCTGCTCGATGACGGTCTTCTGGAGTTGCGGGTGCTGAAAGAGGGGGCGGAGGAGGTGCATTGCGAAGTGGTGGTCGGGGGGACGCTCAAATCGAGCAAGGGGATCAACCTGCCGTCGACGACCCTGTCCCTGCCCAGCGTCACCGAAAAGGATTGGCAGGACCTGGACTGGGGCCTCGGGCATTCCATCGATTATGTGGCGCTCTCCTTTGTCCGCAGTGCCGAGGATGTCTGGCGGATCAAGAACTACGTCAAATCCTCGGGCAAGCGGAATATCAAGGTGGTGGCCAAGATCGAGAAGCCCGAGGCGGTGCAGAACATCCACGAGATCATCGAGGTGGCCGATGCGATCATGATCGCCCGCGGCGATATGGGCGTGGAACTGCCCGCCGCCAGGGTACCCCGCATTCAGGAACGGATCATCCGCCTCTGCTGGGAGCTGAACACTCCGGTGATCACCGCCACCCAGATGCTCGATTCCATGACCTTCAATGCCCGTCCGACCCGCGCCGAGGTCACCGACGTCAGCGTGGCGATCAAGGAAGGGACCGATGCGGTGATGCTCTCCCAGGAAACCGCCACCGGCGTGGATCCGGTCAATGTTGTCCGCACCATGGCCTCGATTATCTGCGAGGAGGAACGCCACGCCCAGCCCAGCGCTGATTTTTTCCGGGAACTGGAACAGGATGCGGCTAACTATCCGGCCCTGTCGGTGGTGGCCAACCTGAGCACCAACAATGCCGTCCTGCTGCTCGATCCGGACGGCTCGCTTTATCCCGTTATCTCCAAATGGAACCGGAAATCACCGACCCTGCTGGTGACCAAGTCCTTGCATGTGGCCCGCCACGCCAACCTCTACAACAATATTTTTCCCTTGATCCTCCGCGAGGAGCTTGGTCGTACCGAGATGGTCTTCCGCTCCCTGGACATGGCCCGGGAATGGGGCTCTATCCACGCCGGCGAGACGGTGGCGGTGGTGGAGGGGCCGAGGGTCACCCGTAGCGGAATCCGCCAACTGGGTGCGGTCCAGGTGATTCGGGTCGAAAAGGAGTAGGCGGCCAGGAAATTTCTCCCGCCCCTTTCGCAAGCTGCAAACGACAACGCCGGATCCCTCTGGGGGGATCCGGCGTTGCGCTCACATCCATCCTGTCTTCTGCGTTATTGTTGCGTTTGTTCCGCCTTTTTGCCGCTTTCCTGTCCGCCGGTTGTGCCCTGCTCGGGCGCTGCCGGCTGTTCCTTGGATTTCTGCAGTTGTCCGATAATGACCGGCTTGATCTGCTGGCTGAGTTTCTGAAGGTAACCGTGCTGCCAGGCCAAGCCGAGGGCGGAGAGCAGGGCGAGGAGGATGATCCATCGCTTCCAGGGCGTTTTCTTTTCCGCAAAAGGATCGCTCAGGCGGCGTTCGGCCCCTTGGGGCAGTTCGGCAAGGATGGTCAGGGTTGAACCGAAGGGGATGTTGATCATCGCCTTGGTGTTCACCGCCCAACCGTTGGCATCGAGGATCGGCCCCAGGTTGCGCTGGCGGAGTTTGAGGTAGGCGATCAGCATTGACGGACCGGAGATCGCCAGGAGAATGCCTCCCACGGCCAGGGGCATTTCCCAAAGGGGCAGGGCGAGGAAGCCGCCGACAATCGAGGCGATCGCCGTGCCTATGGCGCCGATAGCCAGGCCGATGGCAGCGAAGATACCGGCAAACTTGCCCACGTCGAAGGGCGCTGCCGTTTTTTCTCCCGTTACCGCTTTGCTGCCCGCGTCGGCAATACCGGCCTGGGCCTTGCTGTCCATGTCTTTCATCTTGCTGGCGGCGATTTTCTCAATCTGTTCCCCGGCCATCCGCGCGATCCGTTTATAGGGAGCCCAGAAGGCCTGGGAAACGGATATGGGATGATCGATGATTTTGACAATGGTTGCGTCCCAGTCATTGCCTTGACGATCGTAGAAAACACCGTTGCGCCCAACCATAAGGTTGTCGGCGTCTCCTCCGGTCAAGGCGGCGGCGATGAGCATCTGGTCGCCGCCGTCGCGGCGTTTGCACGTGCAGTAGGCGAGGTAGGTCCGGCTCAGGTTGGCCAGGGGGCTGTGCGCTTCCACCTTCTCCACCCGGACGCAGAGTTTGCAGGCGCGGCCGTCTATATAAAGGGAGCCGGCCTGGAAGATGGCCTTGGGCTTCTGGGTGTAGAAATCGCGGAATGTGACGAAATTGTTGAGCAGGCGATAAAGATCGCGGTGATAGTACACCAGCCTGACCACGTTATCGATGCCGGTCACCTGGTCGGCCAGGTTGAGGTCGTTTTCAATGAGCTGTTCCAGCCGTTCCCGATCCTGTCCCGCGAGGATGGCCTGGATCCGCTCCAGGCCCAGGCCTTCGACCTCTGTTCCCTTTTTTTCCGTTTGCCAGGCCTCAAAGGGGGACAGGGTCGTTTTTATCTGCCGCCACTGGATTTCATCGATGTGGTCCACTTCTCCCAGGAGCGGGGTGATAACCAGTCGGGTGAAATCCTCGACCGTATCGGCCCAGGCCGGATTGAGACCGTCCCGCAGGGGGAGGGGGCGGCCGGCCCCGATCCGCGCCAGCGGCATATGGGTGAGTGCCTCCGTGCCGGTCTGCAGCTCCTGGGCCGCCAAGGTCTCGTAGGTGGTGACCGCCGGGTTGAGGGACTCCTCGGCCTTGGGGTCATAGGAGGCCAGACCGCAACGGATGAAATAGTCCTCCATCTTGGGCTTCAATGCCTCGTAGACCTTGGCGGCGGCAAGGGTGTCCGCGCCGAGGGGCAGGAGGACGGCATCTTCTTCGGCCCGTTGCCACCATTGCCTGTATGCCTCGGCCGCCGTGAAAAAGGCCTCGACCCTTTCGCCGGAAATTCCGGGGACTCCGCTTCGGTCCTCATCGCAGCCCACGCAACCGATGATTTCCTCGATGAGAGTGCGGGTTGCTTCATCCGTTGCGGCCTGCGGCGGCACGATTCCGTCGCCATTGAAGGTTGACTCGACCAACAGCGAACTGGTATCAGCCACATCCTCTATTGAAACGGCCTCGACCTCGGATTTGCCGCGGTAGGTGAGGAGTTGCCTGGCGGAATCGAGAAGTTGCCGCCCCTCCGGGGTGTCGGTGTTGATGGCGGTGAAAGGCAATTCTGCCGAACCCGCGAGCAAACTGTCTGGACTGCGCAACAACGAACAGGTCCACTCCACTGCAGCTAGGACTTCCTGAACACGAACCCGGCCGTCATGGTCACTGTCGAGCAGGGCCAAGGTGTGTTGATCAAACTCGAGACCGGTTACCGGACAACTGAGCGCGGCCCACAGTTTCTGGTCAAGAGCCTGCAACTGGCGGATGTCTTCACCGGTTTCCAGGCGAACTTGATCAAATCCACCCAGGCGACAGAATCGCCATCGATGGGCAGAGGGGGCGTTTTGTTCCATGAAAAACCTCCTTGTTGAAAGGGCCCCATAAAAAGACAATGTGGAGAAGGGGTAACGGGTCTTCGCGGAAAAATCCACCCAATTTTCGGTAAGTTTTTCGGGTAGAAGAGGAGGGAGACGGTCAAGCCCTTGTCACGCAAGGATTCCCTCGGGCAAGGGCTTGAGTCTGCTTTGATGGGGGAGAGTGAAGGAAGGTGTTACTGACAGCGCAGCATGATGACCTGGGTCACCATGGGCAGGGCGAACTGCGCTTCGGTCTTGCCCCATTCACCGTAACCGAGGCTGACCCATTCCCCCTGCTCTTCCCAGAATGCATAGCCGTATTTCCAGCCGCCGCACTGATCGGAACAGAGGTATTCGTTGGCCGGGCCATAATAGAGGAAATTGAGGCCATTGTCGTCTTCAGCCTCGCGGCTTTGCCCGATCAGCACCTGGTCCGCCCCGCGTTTCCCGGCCTCGCCGAGGATCGCATTCTTGATTTCCTTGCCGTTTATATTGGCGGGCAGTTCAACCAGACATTGGGCAAAGACCCGGCAGGATCGCCCCACTTGTTCGGGTTGAAAGGCTATGGCTACGTTATTGGAGGCCGGATAGGTCGGTCCGCTGTAGGCTGTCTCGTCGTCATCACCCAAGCCGACGTACTGCTTGACGTTTTCCTGGACAGCGCAGCCGGAAAAAGGAACCAGGATTGCTGCGGCCAGAACAAGTTGTCTCCATTTCGACATGATACGCTCCGCAAAGAGAAAGAAGTTTGCCGGGAAAGGGGAAAATGGCGTTCCGCCACCCCCTAACGCGACACCATCGACAGCCCGCAAAGGAAAACAGGACCCCTGCAAGAATGCAAGGAGAAAAACAAGGGATCTTCCCGGCCGACCTGGCTTATCCAGCCCACATGGGCAACATATCCGGGGGATGAAAAAAAATACAACGGATTTGTTGCATCTGGAGGCATCCTTTGTACGGAGTTGCGGAGATGAATTGCCGGATTTTGGGGATACGGGTAGAATGGGCAACCCATGTTCCGGCGCATCTGAGCGACCGCCAAAAACGATTAATCTCGACGTCCGCCGCTCGGCCCGGATGTCTCCTTCCGAACTTCCCCTGAAGAGGATCACCTTTTATGGCCAATGAACCGAACAAGATCATCTATTCGATGATCAAAGTCAGCAAGAAGTACAACCAGAAACAGATTCTGAAAGATATCTCCCTCTCCTATTTCTACGGAGCCAAGATCGGCGTGCTGGGCCTCAACGGCTCGGGCAAGAGTACCCTGCTCAAGATTCTCGCCGGGATCGACAAGGAATTCGAGGGCAAGACCATCCTCTCCGAGGGATTCACCATCGACTATCTCCCCCAGGAGCCGATGCTCGATGCGGACAGGACCGTGCGCGAGATCGTCGAGGAGGGAGCCCAGGCTACGGTGGACCTCCTGAACGAGTTCAATGCCATCAACGAAAAGTTCGCCGAGCCCATGGACGACGATGCCATGCAGGCCCTGATCGACCACCAGGCAGTGGTCCAGGACAAGCTCGACGCCGTCGATGCCTGGAACCTGGATTCCCGCCTGGAGATGGCCATGGATGCCCTCCGCTGTCCGCCGGCGGACGCGAAGTGCGGGGTGCTCTCCGGCGGGGAGAAGCGCCGGGTGGCCCTGTGCCGCATCCTGTTGAAGAATCCGGATATCCTTCTCCTTGACGAGCCCACCAACCATCTCGATGCGGAATCGGTTTCCTGGCTCGAGCACCATCTGCAGCAGTATGCGGGCACGGTCATCGCCGTGACCCATGACCGCTACTTCCTCGACAACGTGGCCGGCTGGATCCTGGAACTGGACCGCGGCCAGGGTATTCCCTGGAAAGGCAACTATTCCTCCTGGCTGGAACAGAAGCAGAAGCGGCTGTCCCAGGAGGAGAAAAAGGAAAGCGACCGCCAACGCACCCTGGCCCGCGAGCTGGAATGGATCCGCATGAGCCCCAAGGGCCGCCGGAGCAAATCCAAGGCCCGCATCACCGCCTATGAGAACCTGCTCAATCAGCAGAGCGAGAAGGCCGCCGGCGACATGGAGATCTATATCCCGCCGGGACCGCGGCTGGGCAAGTTGGTGATCGAGGCACAGGGACTGTGCAAGGCATTCGAGGGCAAGGTGCTGGTGGACAATCTGAGTTTCTCCCTGCCACCGGGCGGCATTGTCGGCATTGTCGGCCCCAACGGTGCGGGCAAGACCACCCTGTTCAAGATGATCACCGGCCAGGAACAGCCCGATGCCGGGACCATCCGTGTCGGCGAGACGGTCAAGCTGGCCTATGTGGATCAGTCGCGTGACGTGCTCGATCCCAAGCAGACCATCTTTCAGGCCATCAGCGAGGGCCAGGAGACCATCTGGCTTGGCACCCGCGAGGTCAATGCCCGGGCCTATGTGGCCAGGTTCAACTTCAGCGGCAGCGACCAGCAGCAGAAGGTGGGCGAGATCTCCGGCGGGCAGCGCAACCGGGTCCATCTGGCGCGGGTACTGAAAGAGGGCGGCAACGTCCTCCTCCTGGACGAACCGACCAACGATCTCGACGTCAACACCATGCGCGCCCTGGAAGAGGCCCTGGAGAGCTTCGCCGGTTGTGCGGTGGTGATCAGCCATGACCGCTGGTTTCTGGACCGCATCGCCACCCACATCATGGCCTTTGAGGGCGACAGCGAGGTGGTCTGGTTCGAGGGCAACTATTCCGACTACGAGCAGGACTTCAAGAAGCGCAAGGGTGCCGATGCCGACCAGCCGCACCGCATCCGCTACCGTCAACTGACCAGGGAGTAGTATCGAGTGCGTACCGGTACCGTAAAGAAAGGGGGCGGCAATGCAGACCGCCCCCTTTGATTTTGACACGATTGTTGACCGCAGCTGGTCCAGCAGCCTGAAGTGGGATCACTACAAGGGGCGGGACATCCTTCCCCTGTGGGTGGCGGACATGGATTTTCCCTCGCCGCCGGCGGTGATGGCCGCCCTGCGGGAGCGGGCCGCCCATGGGATTTTCGGTTACACCCTGGCGCCCGATTCACTGGTCGAGGCGGTGATGGCCCATGTGGACCGCCACTACGGCTGGCGGATCGAGCCTGAATGGCTGGTCTGGCTGCCGGGGCTGGTCACCGGATTGAACGCGGTCTGCCGGGCCGTGGGCCGGGCCGGGGACGAGGTTCTGACCTGCACCCCTGTCTATCCGCCCTTTCTGAGCGCGCCGCAGTTGATGGAACGGAAGACGCTCACCGTGCCGCTCCGGCAGCAGGGCGGTCGCTGGTCCATGGACATCGAGGCCATGGAACGGGCGATCACACCCAAGACCAGGCTGCTGCTCCTCTGCAACCCGCATAATCCGGTGGGCCGGGCCTGGAGCCGCGAAGAGCTGCTGTCCGTGGCGGAGCTGGCCGAGCACCATGATCTGCTCATCTGCAGCGACGAAATCCATGCCGACCTGGTTCTCGACCCCGACAAGCATCACCTGCCCCTGGCCATGCTCGATCCGGAGATCAGCCGGCGCACCATTACTCTCCAGGCCCCTAGTAAAACCTACAATATCCCCGGTTTGGGCTGCTCTTATGCGGTTGTGCCCGATTCGGGACTGCGTAGCCGGCTGCGTCGCGCCATGGACGGCATCGTTCCCCATGTCAACCTCATGGGATACGCGGCCGCCGAGGCCGCCTACCGCTACGGTGAGCCCTGGCGCCTGTCCCTGATATCCTATCTGCGGGACAACCGCGATCTGCTGGCGCACGCCGTAGCCGCGATTCCCGGTGTGGCCGTGAGCCCGGTGGAGGCCACCTATCTGGCCTGGATCGATGTGCGCGGGCGGGGCATCGATCATCCGCAGCGATTTTTCGAGGAGGCGGGCGTGGGCCTTTCCGGCGGCCGGTCTTTTGGTCTGCCCGGATTTGTCCGCCTCAACTTCGGCTGTCCCCGTTCCCTGCTGACGGAAGCGCTCGGGCGGATCGAGCAGGCGCTTGCCTGAGTATTTTCCGCTCCTGCAATTTCCGGGATCGCCATTTTCTTGTGGCGCCAACCCCTAGCTGTGCTTATATCAGCCAAAAAGCGTGTAAGTAAATGTTGAATGCCAACCCCACATTGTGGGGTTGTTTGATTGGGGTGCCCTGGAACGGCAAAAGCAGGAAAAATGAGTGAAGATCTGGAAGGCCCGGGGAAATCCCTGCTGGTCGAACGCAAATTTTTTACCTTTGCCCAGCCGCCGGACGGGATGCTGCTAGATTGCGGTACCCGCCTGGGACCGATCACCCTGGCCTACGAGACCCTGGGCGAGTTGAACGCGGCCCGCAGCAATGCGGTGCTCATCCTTCATGCCTTTTCCGGCGATTCCCATGTGGCCGGCCGTTTTCGGGAAAGCGACGAGCGGCCCGGCTGGTGGGACAACATGGTGGGGCCGGGCAAGCCCATAGATACCAACCGGTATTTCGTCATTTGTTCCAATATCCTGGGGAGTTGTTGCGGCTCCACCGGCCCCTCGTCGATCAATCCCGAAACCGGCAAACCCTACGGACTCCAGTTTCCCATGGTCACCATCCGTGACATGGTCCAGGCCCAGAAACACCTTATCGAGCACCTCGGTATCACGCGGTTGATGTCCCTGGTGGGCGGTTCCGTGGGGGGGATGCAGGTGCTGCGCTGGTGCGCCGATTTTCCCGGGATGGCCCGCTCCGCCATTCCCATGGCCACCACCACCCGCCATTCCGCCCAGGCCATCGCCTTCAACGAGGTAGCCCGGCAGGCGATCATGGCGGATCCGGACTGGAACAACGGCGACTACTACGATGGCGCCGGTCCGACCCATGGCTTGGCCGTGGCGCGGATGATCGGTCACGTCACCTACCTCTCCGACGAGGCCATGCGGGAAAAGTTCGGCCGCCGCCTGCATCGCAGCGCTTTGTCGTTCAATTTCGGCGGCGACTTTCAGGTGGAAAGCTACCTCCAACACCAGGGCAGGAAGTTCGTGAGCCGCTTTGATGCCAACTCCCTGTTGTATATCACCAAGGCCGCGGACTATTTCGATCTCGAACGCGGCGGCCACAACCTCCTGGTCAACGAGGCCCTGGCCGATGTCAGCTTCCTGGTGATCTCCTTTTCCTCGGACTGGCTCTACCCCACCTACCAGTCGCGGGGGATCGTCTCCGCCCTGAAGAAAAACGGCTCGGACGTGAGTTTCTGCGAGATCGAGGCCCAGTGGGGGCATGATGCCTTTTTGCTGCCCAACAGGCGGCTCGATAGCCTGGTCAGCGGTTTCCTCGACCGGATCTACCATGAGCACTGTGTATAACCGGGAGATGGGGGAGATGCGGTTCGACCTCCAGGTGATCGCCTCCTGGATCGAGCCCGGATCCAAGGTGCTTGACCTGGGCTGCGGCACCGGTGATCTGCTTGAGTATCTCAAACAGGAGAAACAGGTCCGCGGCACCGGGATCGAGTTTTCCGAGGAGAAGGCGGCCCGGTGCATCGAGCGCGGCCTGACCGTGCTCCAGGGAGATTTCCGCAAAGAAGTCAGCGATTATCCCGAAGGCCGTTTCGATGTGGTGGTCCTCAGCCAGACCCTACAGCAGATCCACGATCCCAAGGACCTGCTCACCGACCTGCTCTGGATCGGCAAACGGGTGATCGTCAGCTTCCCCAATTTCGCCCACTGGTCTTCGCGGCTGCAACTGCTGTTCAACGGCATGGCGCCGGTGACCGATCAACTGCCCTATGAATGGTACGACACCCCCAATATCCGGGTTATTTCCATTCGTGATTTCAAACGGTTTCTCCGCATTTCCGGTGTGCGCGCCGTGCGTGAGGTGGCGATCAACACCCACCATCGCGATGCCCGGGGGAACATGGTCCGCTACTTCAAGAATCTGCGGGCCACCTACGGTATCATGATGCTGGAGCGGGTAAAATGAAGAGTTTTTTTTGTCAGGACGCATGTGCCATGGGAAAAGAGGACGTATTGGCCGGAAGCTGTAAGATCGAAACCCTGGGCGAGGACCGGGTGCGCAATCCCATTCCCGATGCGGTCCATGCCCTGGCCGAGGGATTCAAGAGCGGTCGGTGGGCCAGCCATATCGAGCCGGTGCCGATTCCGTCCAAGCACGCGGTGATCGAGTTGATTGAACAGGCCCAGCGGATTCTTTTCCCCGGTTTTTTTGCCGGCGATATCCTCCGGCGGGAAAATCTCGAGTACCATCTCGGCCAGCAGATCAGCCTGTTCTACGAAAGTCTGGCCAGCCAGATCAGTTCCGCCATCCGCCATGACTGCTTCCGCCATGACCAGGCCTGTAGTCAGTGCAGCGAACGCAGCTACGAACTGGCCGCCGCCCTGATCGACTCCCTGCCGGAGATCCGCAGCAAGCTGGAGTCGGATATCGAGGCCACCTTGACCGGCGATCCGGCTGCAGCAAATTCCGACGAGGTCATCTTCAGCTATCCCGGACTGTTCGCCACCATGATCTACCGCCTGGCCCATCGCCTGCTTGAGCTGGACGTGCCGCTCATCCCCCGGATCATGAGCGAGCATGCCTATCACCGCACCGCCATCGACATCAACCCGGAGGCCACCATCGGTTCCCATTTTTTTATCGATCACGGCGCCGGCGTGGTCGTCGGCGCCACCAGCACCATCGGCAACCGGGTGCGGCTCTACCAGGGGGTCACCCTCGGCGCCCTGTCCCTGCCCAAGGATGCCGGTGAGCGATTGCGCAACGTCAAGCGCCATCCCACCATTGAGGATGACGTGATCATCTATGCCAATGCCACCATCCTCGGCGGCGAAACCGTGGTCGGCGCCCGTTCGATCATCGGCGGCAACGTCTGGCTGACCGAGTCGGTGGGTCCGGATACCCGGGTCATGCTCGAACAGCCCAAACTAGTCTATATTGGGCCAGGTCAGGGGAGACACCTATGAACGTTTTTGACGATATCACCCGGGCCGTGGGCAACACCCCCCTGGTGCGGCTGGCAAATCTCAGCCGTGCAACCGGGGTGGAACTGTTGGCCAAGGTCGAATCCTGCAACCCTTTGGGGAGCATCAAGGACCGGGTGGCCGTGGCCATGGTGGATGATGCCGAGGCCAGGGGGCTGCTGCAACCCGGCGGTACCATCATCGAGCCGACCAGCGGCAACACCGGCATCGGCCTGGCCTTTGTCAGCGCCAGCCGCGGTTACCGGCTGATCCTCACCATGCCCGAGAGCATGAGCATCGAACGGCGCAAACTCCTGGTCCATCTCGGCGCCGAGTTGGTGCTGACCCCGGCGGGAGAGGGCATGCAGGGGGCCGTGGCCAAGGCCGTTGCCCTGCAGGCGGCAACCGCGAATTCGTGGATGCCCGACCAGTTCAACAATCCGGCCAATCCGGCCATCCATTTTCGCACCACCGGCCCCGAATTGCTGCAACAGTGCGGGGGGCGGATCGATGCCCTGGTGGCCGGTGTCGGCACCGGCGGCACCCTCAGCGGCGTCGGGCGGTATCTCAAACAGCAGGACGGAGCCGTCCGGGTGGTGGCGGTGGAACCGGCGGCCTCGCCGGTACTTTCCGGCGGCCGTCCCGGCCCGCACAAGATCCAGGGGATCGGTGCCGGGTTCATGCCCGGCAACTTCGACCGTTCGGTGGTCGATGAAATCCTCCTTGTGACCAATGAGGCCGCCATCGAACAGGCTCAAACCCTGGCCAGCGGTGAGGGCATTCTTTGTGGCATCTCCGGCGGCGCGGCCCTGGCCGGTGCCCTGCAACTGGCGGCCCGGCCCGGGTTTCGGGGCAAGCGGATCGTGTGCATCCTGCCCGATACCGGGGAGCGGTATTTGAGCACGGAGTTGATGGCGTAATCCTGGACGAAGAGTGACGGCACGGATGGGTTTGGCTTGAAGTTATGCGGGGCGTCTGTGTCGGTCGCAATAACGATGCACCACGATTGGAGGGGATGCATATGGGGATAATTGTATTGGTGGATCTGCTGCCATGAGCGCGTCCGGTCATTGCCGCCGCTGCGGCACCTGTTGCATGCAGGGCGGGCCTGCCCTCCATGGCCCGGATCGGGAACTGCTGCAATTCGGCCATCTTCGCCCGGAGGATTTGATTACGGTCCGCCGGGGGGAATTGGCCCTGCAGCCTCTGGGTGGCGAACCCGAACCCGTGATCAGTGAATTCCTCAAACTTGCGGGAAAAAACGGCTCCTGGTGCTGTGCGTTTTATGATGAGGAGAACAGGGGTTGCAGCCGTTATGGACACCGGCCCATGGCCTGCGGCCTGTTGAATTGCACCGATCCCGCACCGCTTCTGGCCATTGCCGGCAAGGACCTGTTGACCCGGTTCGACTGTATCGAAGCCAATGACTCTCTCCTGCCTCTGGTGCATGAGTACGAAGCGCTTTGCCCCTGTCCCGATCTGCAGGCAATCCGGGAACAACTGGCCTCTGGGGGACTGCCCGCGGCCCGACTCACGGAGCTTGAAGCCGTGGTTGCCCGGGACTTGAGTTTTCGCGGCCGGGTAGGCAACCTCTTTACCCTGAGCCTTGCCCGGGAGCTGTTCTTTTTCGGCCGACCGATCTTCCAATTGCTTCAGCCCTTGGGGCTCCGGGCCGTCAACGCGCCAAGCGGCATCCGCCTGACGTTCAGCCGGGGCTGATCACCTGTTTTCGCCGCCACCGCCATGGTTGACTGCGAGGGGAAAAGCATATAGAGTGCCGCAACTTTTCCCTTCTTCTTCCGCCTGAGGTGCGCTGATGACTACTCCCGACGTTCAAACCCTTTTGGCCAAATTCGATGAACTCGGCGACACCTACCTTCGTGAGGAGGTCGAGCAGGCGCTGCAACTGCGGGAGGCGATCACGCCCCTCCTGCTGCAGGTGATCAAGGATGTGGGCGACAACCCGCTGGTCTATTGTCTGGAGATGCGCAACGCCCATGTCTATGCGGCGCTTTTGCTCTCCGAGTTCCGCGAACCCGCCGCCCATGAGTTGTTCATCCGCGCCTTTTCCATTCCCGAAGAGCAGTTGGTCGACCTGTGGGGCGACCTGACCACCGAAACCCTGCCCACTTTCCTCTACCGCACCTGCGCCAGTTCCCTGGAGCCGCTCAAGGGGCTGATCCTCAACCGTGAGGCCGATCAGTACGTGCGTTGCGCCGCCATGGAAGCCCTTTCCTATGTGGTGGCCTTTGATCCTTCCCGGCGGGATGAAGTGGCCCAATTCTTCCAGGGATTGTTCACCGGTGAGGAGGCGGCCAAGGACTCCTTCTTCTGGGGGAATCTGGCCGCGACCCTGTGCGACATTCATCCGGGCGACACCATGGACGCGATCCGCGGGGCCTTTGCCAAGGAGATCGTGCCCGAAACCTTTATTACCCTGGAGCAGGTCGAGCAGGCAGAGGCAATGACGCCGGAGGAGACCCTGACGTCGCTGAAGCAGTGGGTGAATGCCCGCATGCCCGCGGATGTCCATGCCTATATTTCCTGGTTTGCCGAATTTCAGCAGGAAGACAGGGATGTCCAGGCGGCAGCCGCCTCGGTGCCCAAAGGTGGCTCCAAAGGCAAGAAAAGCAAGAACAAAGCTCAAAAAGGGAACAAGAAAGGCAAGAAAGGCAAAAAATGAAGTGTCGAGGGCGGTTCAGGCCTGCTCGATAGGGAGAAACGCTTCTGCCTCCGGGGCGCTGAGCATTTCCGCATAGGTGACCACGCCGTTTTTGCCGCGGCGTTTGGTTTCAAACAGGGCATGGTCGGCGTTGCCGAGCAGGTCGACCATTGTTTCGGCATCCTCCGGATAGGAGGCCACACCGCAACTGACCGTGATCTGCAACGCCAGCTGCTGCTCGGCGAGAAAACGGTTGCCGGCGATGGCGGCCCGGAACTGCTCGGCTTGCAGGGCTCCGGCCTGGCGGTCATGCCCGGCCAGCACCACCACAAATTCGTCCCCCCCATAACTCACCCCGAAACTCCCTTCCGGCAAAAGCGGCTTCACCACCGTCGCCAGTTCGGCAATGGCCCGGCTGCCGTTGAGGTGTCCGTAGGTGTCCACCACCTGCTTGAATGCATCGATATCCATGAACACGATGGTCAACGGCTGGCGCGGATGCTCGTTGAGTTGCTGCTGCAGGGCCTGGTAGAGATAGCGGGTGTTGTAGAGTCCGGTGAGATCGTCAATGAACGAGAGCTCCCGGTATTTTTCCTGGCTGGCCTTGAGGGCCTGCTGGGTCTTGTGCAGGGCAAGGTGGGTGCGCACCCGGGCGAGCAGTTCCTCCTTGGTGGAGGGCTTGACGATGTAATCCTGGGCACCGGCGGTAAAGCCCTCGATGATATGTTCCTTGTCGTTGCTGGCGGTGACAAAGAGCACCGGGATTTCCCCGGTGAGCGGGTTGTCCTTGATCCGTTTGCAGGTGTCGATCCCGGAAAGGCCGGGCATGTCGATATCCAACAGGATCAGGTCCGCCGGCGTCCTTTTGAGAAGATCGAGCAATTCCTGCCCGCTGGTCGCGGTTTGGACCACAAAACCTTCGCGGGCCAGCATCGATTGCAGAAGCTTGACCACCACCGGGTTGTCGTCAACGACAATGATAGGATTATCCGCTGTTTTCTCCCTCTTTTTCATGCTCTCCATAGTGGAGAAAAACAGGGTGATTGTCAAGATTTCAGCGGGGGAGTCCGCTCTTTTTCCTGGATGTGGAAGAGGGGGCAAGGGAAGGTGCAGGAAAAACAACCGGGAGGACGGTGCGCGCCGTTTTCCCGGTTGTGGTTGACCTGCGCAAAAGCTTTATGGCCTGGGACAGAGCGCCTTCACCGTGGTATCCGGATCAGTCAGGCAACGAGCCAGTTGTTCTTTTTCCCCATCCGTGGCGACCATGCCGTTTTTGGTCATGTTGGCGATGATCCTTTTCCAGTACGAGCTGCTTTTGCCCGTTTTGATCCCGGGGCAGATATGGGTGACAAAATGGCAGGTGCTGCATTTGCTGTCCACCAACGGCCCGCATACCTCCCCGGCCCGTACGCTGCCATTGGCACATAATTGCAGTATCAAGAGAGCTGCACCAATCATTGTTCCTAATTGCATCGATCTTTGAACGAGTTGCATTGAGTAAACCTCCTTGCCCTGTATTCAATGCGAAAACAGCGGCAGATGCTTGGCTGACATCTTGTAGAGAAAGACGCCCAGGGAGATGATCCCGAGCGAGACCAGAAATTCCTTCCACGATGGCGCGTAGGCGGCACCGTGCCATGTGTTGTAGCGTTCCATGGAAAACAGGCAGACATTCATCCGGTTCAACAGCACGCCGGTGATGACCAATATGTTGACGGAAAAAAGGGTGTTCACGTTGGTGCGGAATTTTTTCACGCTCAGGATGCCGATGGGCAACAGCACGCCGATCAGCATCTCCAGCAGATACATGTTGCCCTCCACCGAGCCGTCCAGCGCCAGTTTGGGGCTGGCCACGGCAAAGAGCTGATAGAGCTTGAGCAACAGGTAAAAGCTGAGCACGATCAGGACCCCGCGGCCCAGGCCGAAGAAAATCTCCTTGTCGACCTTGTGCGAGAGAAACTTGAAGCTGAGCATGGTCTCGAAACTGACCATGGAAAGTCCCATGGCCACGGCGGAAACCAGGAAGTGAAAGGGGAGCTTGGTGTCCCACCAAAGCGGCGACATCTTCGAGGGCGCGATGAGGAAGACCGCGCCCAGGGAAGACTGATGCAGGGTGGAGAGCATGACCCCGAAGATCACCGCGCCCACCATGACCTTGCCCACCGCCTTGCGGGCCTTTTCCCAGCCCAGCCGTTCAAAGAGCATGGGGCTGAATTCCAGCGCCAGGGTGGTGGTGTAGAAGATGACGTGCATGGCCACCACCCACATGACCGAGTGGTACTGCCACATGAACATCGGATGCGGCAGGCGGAAGGGATGGCCGATATCGAAAAAAATCGCCACCACCGCCATCAGGTAACCGAGAAAGGCGGTGAGGATGGCCGGCCGGACGATGGGGCGATATTTTTTCCAGTTAAAGAGATAGACGGCGCAGGCGATGATGAAACCGCCGGCAGCCATGGCCACCCCGCCAAGGACGTCCAGGCCCAGCCAGAAGCCCCAGGGGTAGCCGTCGTTCATGTTGGTGGCCGCCCCCAGGCCGAACAGCATGCGATAGAAGGCAACCGCACTGCCAAGGATGATCAGCACCACCATGACGATGGTCGCAGGCGTCCAGGTTTTAATATTCGGATTGGATTCCATAGGGTTTCACCTCATATCCAAAGTGACAAAGTTGTTGAACCACGGCTTCGATGGTTTTTTCCATGCCGGCCTCAACCTCCGGTGAAAGGCCGATTCCAACCTCCAGGTGTTTGGGTTCTATGCCGTAGAGTGTCAGGCTTTTGGGCAGAGTGTCGCTCAAGCGGGCGGCGGCGAGGACATCGCAGATACCCAACTGGTGCGGGGTTGTGCGGGCGAGAAAGGCCTGGGGTACATGTTCCCCTTCGATCCTCATCACGGTTCCCGGTTGCCGGTCGTTGCGCAGGGCATCGATCAGGATGAGGTGGTCCTTGTCCTCGATCATGGGCAGCAACTCAAAGCCGGCGGTGCCCCCATCCAGGCATTCCACCTCTGCGGGGAGGGTGTAACGGCGGGCCAGTTCGGAGGCCGCCCGGCAGCCCACCCCCTCGTCGCCGATCAGCATATTGCCGATGCCCAGCACCAGTGTCTTGGCCTCGTTCCCGTTCATAAGACCCGGACCTGGTTGATCGGGGTCTTCTGTCCGTCCACCAGGTGGATGGCGCAGGCCAGGCAGGGGTCAAAGGAATGGACCGTGCGCAGTACCTCCAGGGGCAGGTCCGCATCGGCCACCGGATTGCCCACCAGGGAGGCCTCGTAGGGGCCGAGGGCGTCCCCGCTGTTGCGGGGGCCGGCGTTCCAGGTCGAGGGCACCACCGCCTGGTAGTTCTTGATCTTGCCGTTGTCGATCACGATCCAGTGGGAAAGCATGCCGCGCGGCGCTTCGTGGAAGCCTGTGCCGCGTTGTTCACCCCGTGGAAAGACCGGCGTGTTGAAGGTGTCGAGATCGCCCTTGCCGACATTGTCGATCAATGCCTGCCATTGTCCCTGCATCGCATCGTGGAGCACGGCGCAGCGGATGACCCGGGCGGCGATGCGGCCGATGGTCGAGTGGAGGGCGCCGATGCCGACCGTGGTCCCGGCCAGGGCCGAGACGCCCGCCAGGGTCTGGTCGACCAGTTTTTTGGTGACTGCATGGCCGGAAAGGTACATGGCCACCACATGGGGGAGCGGCCCGACCTGGGCGGGTTGACCCATGAAGGTCGGCGACTTGACCCAGGAATACTTGTTGTCGTATTCGAATCCGGTGTACTTGGGGACCGTGTCCTCCTCGTAAGGCGAGCGATCCCAGCTGCCGTTGTACCAGGAGTGCTTGATCGATTCCTTGATCGAATCGTAGAGCACCTTGTCCTGCTGGCTCTTGATCGGCGAGAACTTGGAGAGGTCGCCGGCCGGAATGTAGCCGCCGGGCAGGGCATAGGTGGTGCCCTTGCTGTCCATGGGCATGTCGGGCACGGAGAGGTAGTTGAGCACCCCGGCCCCGTAGGTGGTCCAGTCGGCGTAGTAGGCGCCGATGGCGGCCACATCGGTGAGCATGGCCTGGTTGATGAAGTCACCGACCTCGTCGATCAGGGTCTTGATGTGGAACAGCTTTTCAATGGTCAGGTTGGCCGGGCTGTCGGGATTGATCGGGTTGGTGACGCCGCCGACGGCCAGGTTTTGGATATGCGGGGTTTTGCTGCCGAGAATGGCGACGACCTTGTTGATCTTGCGCTGATATTCCAGGGCCTGCAGGTAGTGGGTGGCCGCGAGGAGGTTGACCTCGGGGGACAGTTTCATGGCCGGGTGGCCCCAGTAGCCGCTGGCGAAGATCCCCAACTGGCCGCTGGCGATGAATTTTTTCAACCGATCCTGGATCGCCTTGATCTCCTGGACGCTGTTGCCTTTCCATCCGGAGAGCTTTTGGCCAAGAGCGGCGGTGGCCGCGGGATCGGCCGTGGTGGCGGAGACGATATCCACCCAGTCCAGGGCGCAGAGCTGATAGAAATGGACCATGTGGTCGTGGATGCCGTGACCGCCGACGATCAGGTTGCGGATGAAGTGGGCGTTGGGCGGGATCTCCAGCGAGAGTGCATCCTCCACCGCCCGCACCGAGGCCAGGGCATGGACCGTGGTGCAGACGCCGCAGATACGCTGGGTGTAGGCCCAGGCGTCGCGCGGGTCCCGTCCCTTGAGAATGATTTCGATACCGCGCCACATTTGCCCGGATGACCAGGCATTGGTGACCTTGCCGTTGTCGACTTCGCAATCGATACGCAGATGCCCCTCGATTCTGGTGACAGGATCAATGGTAATCTTTTGGGCCATGGTGTTCTCCTTTACGCTTTCGTTTCAAGGGGAGAGATGTCGCATTCCGTTGTTGTCCGTGAGACAGGGCCTCCAAAAAAAATCAAAAAAGATCAGGAGGCGTCCCCTTTCCCGGCGTCGTTGTTCTTTTTCTCCAGTTTTTGGGTGGCAATGCGGGTTGCGGTCCCGGCGACCAGCAGGGTGGCGATCAAGGCCGGGACGTGGGAAACGTAGTCCCAGGTGAAGTCGGGGTAGACCTGGTTGGTGATCTCGGGGTTGAAGCCGAGCTTGTCGAAATCGACCCCGGCGAGAAAGAGGTATTGGGTCCCGCCGGCCTCTTCCAGCCCGTAAACGTGGTCAACGTAGTGCTGCACCACCTGCTCGGTCCGCTCATCGCCGTCAACCCGTTTCACCGGATAGGCATAGGTGTCGCCCGGTTTGAGGGCGAGGCGCCGCTTGGCCTCTTCCCGCAGGTCCTCGACCTTGCCGAAGAGGGAGGCCCCGGTGGGACAGGCCTCGCAACAGGCGGAATATTTGCCCTGGGCGTAACGGTGATTGCACAATTGGCACTTGACGACCGATGGAGAGGCTTTGCCCCATTCGTAGGTCGGGATGCCGAAGGGACAGGCGATCTGGCAGTACCGGCAGCCGAAGCAGCGGTCCTTGTTGTAGGTGACGATGCCGGTGCCCGGCTGTTTTTGCAGGGCCGCCACCGGACAGACCGACACGCAGGCCGGCTCGATGCAGTGGAGGCAATGCTGTTTGATGAAGGAAAAGGCCGGTCCCTGTTCGGCGTCCGCGGTCCCTTCTTGCTCACCGTTGCGGTAGGCCTTGATGACGCACAGGCTCCTGGCGGAGAGTTTCTGCGGGGCATCGTAAATGGGATCGCCCTGCGGATATTCATAGGGGATCGTCCCTGCCGTTTCCCGGTGATACAGGGCCCCTCCGGGTTCGGAATTGGCTTTTTTGCAGTTGACCATGCACGACATGCAGCCGATGCAGAGGGTCGCGTCGTAAAGGATGCCGACCGCATCGGGAGAAAGCTGTCCCCGTTGAGCGGCCTGGGAGGGCATGGCCCCCGCTGTCGCCATCAGTCCGGCACCCGCCGAAAATTTGAGAAAATCCCGTCTGTTGATTGCCATAGCTGCTCCTCGGCTGAGATCAGTCTTCCTTGCCGCCACCGCGTTGCGCCAAGGCAACGGCCGCCGCGCCAACGGCCGCGCCGGCCACGCCATAGGCGAAGTTCTTGGCGCCGCTTCCTCGGGGAGGTGTTGCATCGGGATGTTGGGCAGAGGGGGTGGGGAAGACAACCTTGGCTTTGGAGAAGAGGGGGCTGTGGAATCCGACCTTTTCCTCCGAACAGCCGAAGCAGGGGGAGCCGGTGGCAACCGGCCAGCAGCCCGGGGTGTCGTTGAAGGGGAGGCTGGAACAGTTGTTGTAGGTTTCCGGCCCTTTGCAGCCGAGTTTGTAGAGGCAGTATCCCTGGCGATGGCCCGCGTCACCGAATTCCTCGGCAAATCGGCCGGCATCGAAATGGGGCCTGCGCTCGCAGTTTTCATGGATCAAGCGACTGTAGGCGAATTTGGGACGGCCTTTTTCATCCAGGGCCGGGAGCTTGTTGAAGGTGAGGAAATGGATGACCGTGGAAAGGAAATTGTACGGGTTGGGCGGGCATCCGGGGATGTTGACCACCGGGATTCCCTTGGGTTTGAGCACCTCATGGACCGGGGTCGCTCCGGTGGGGTTGGGATCGGCGGCGGCAACCCCTCCCCAGGCGGCGCAGGAGCCGATGGCGATGACCGCAGCGGCCAGTGGGGCGGTTTCGTTGAGGATGTCAAGGACCGGCTTACCGGCTATCTGGCAGTAAATGCCCTTCTCCTTGACCGGGATGGCGCCATCGACCACCAGGATGAATTTGCCTTTGTTGGCTTCGATGGATTTGGCGCGGGCTTCCTCGGCCTGATGGCCGGAGCCGGCGTTGAGGGTCTCGGAGTACTCGAGGGAAATCAGGTCGAAAATGAGGGTTTCTATGGAGGGGTGGCCGGTGCGCAACAGGGATTCGACGCAGCCGGTACATTCCTGGCCGGAGAGCCAGATCACAGGAGGCCTCTTGGGCGAAGTCACCGCTTCGGCAATT